>JAZLIL010000001.1:0-4425 GCA_045617405.1 Lachnospiraceae bacterium
TTGAAATTTCGATTTTAAGGCTCGCTGTTTACGAGATAGTTTACGATTCTTCGATTCCGAATAAGGCGGCTATCAACGAAGCGGTTGAGCTCGCAAAAATCTATGCCGGCTCTAGGGCTGCCGGTTTTGTTAACGGGATTCTTGCCAAGTTCGTCAAGGGCGAAGAGGAAAAATGATTTGCTATTCAGTTACCGGAATTAACTCAATCATTAAGGATAGATTCCGAAGGGACGATTTCTTTTCAGATCTTCTTATTGCCGGTGAGGTGACAAACTGCAGGTATTATCCTTCGGGACACATCTATTTCTCACTTAAGGATGTTTCTTCACTTATTCCCTGTGTTATGTTCTCGGGGTTTAGGAGCGGTCTTTCCTTTAAACTTGAAGACGGCACGAGCGTCACTGTAAGAGGAAGCATTGAAGTTTACGAACAGCAGGGAAAGTACCAGCTTTATGCGAAGATGATTGAGAAGGAAGGTCAGGGTGAGCTTTTCAGGCGTTTTGAGGAGATGAAGGCGCGTCTTGAGGCGGAGGGTCTTTTCGATTCCGCCCACAAGAAGACGCTTCCGAGATACGCTCTTAACATCGGTATTGTCACGTCTGAGTCAGGAGCTGTTATTCATGACATCTGCAACATTGCAAGAAGGAGGAATCCTTTTGTTAAGCTTTCTCTTTATCCGTGCAGTGTGCAGGGACCAGGTGCTGCGGCTACCGTGATTGATGGAATCAGGTATTTTGAAAAGCTTGGTGTTGACATCATCATCTTTGGCAGAGGCGGGGGCTCGGCAGAGGATCTTTTCGAGTTTAACGATGAGGCACTTGCAAGGTGCATTTATGATTGCAAGGTTCCTACAGTTTCTGCAGTCGGACACGAAAGTGATTTTTCGATTTCTGATTTTGCAGCAGATGTCAGGGCGGCAACACCTTCAGAAGCTGCTGAGCTTTGTGTTTTCTCCTACTGCGATTTTGCCGGGAGGATTGAAAGTGCAAGGATTAAGCTTGATGCAAGGATGTCAGGTACTTTAAGATTATATAACGAGCGACTGAAAAGACTTTCACTTTCTTTAGAAGTAGCAGGACCTTTCGGAAAGCTTCAGGAAGCAGTTAAAAGGCGTGAGCTTCTTTCGGGAAGACTAAGGAATTCTTTTGAAAGAAGACTTCTTGAAACAAGAAACAGTGAGAAAGTGCTTGCCGGAAGACTAGCAGGTCTGTCGCCCGCGGCGAAGCTTGCATGCGGGTATTCATATACGGAAGGTGCTGACGGGAGGAATCTGAAATCCGTTATGAGTACGAAAGAAGGAGAGCTTCTCAGGACTCATCTTGCAGACGGTATCGTAGAAAGCGTTGTTAGTCGCGTAATTGCTGATAAATAGTAATGTTTGGAGGTTAAAATGCCCGGAAAGAAAGAATTTAGCATTGAAGAAGGGTTTAAGGAAATAGAGAGTATCGTATCGGAGCTTGAGTCAGGTGAACTTGGGCTTGAGGAGTCCTTTGTGAAGTATGAAAAGGGACTGAAACTCCTTAAAAGCTGTGACGATTCGATCGGAAAGATAGAGGAAAGGCTTAAGGTTATTACGAAGGATGAACAGGGCAGAAATTGAACTTCGGATTATAAAAGAGGTTGAGACAGCCGAAAAAGTCATAAGGTTGTATCTTCCGAAAGAAGAGGATAATCTTCTGAACGAGGCATGCTGTTACAGCGTCAATGCCGGAGGAAAGAGACTTCGTCCCGTTATTCTTCTCAATACCTACAGGCTTTTTGGCGGGAAAGACGAGGAGCTTGTTTACCCTCTTATGGCAGCTGTTGAATTTGTTCACACCTATTCGCTTGTGCATGACGACCTGCCGTGTATGGACAACGACGAATTCAGACGCGGAAAGAAAACAACACATGCCGAATTTGGTTACGGAATGGGACTGCTTTGCGGTGACGGACTTCTTAACCTGGCTTTTGAAACAGCACTCGATGCTTTCAGGATTGCAGAGGAAAGAGAAGACAGGTCCGTTCTTTTCGGACGAATTTACAGGGCCCTCTCTGTTATGTTTAGGAATTCCGGTATAAATGGCATGGTTCTCGGACAGGTGGCAGATACAGAAGATAAACTTTCACCAAAGAGCAGGGAAGAACTTGACTCAATGTATGCAAACAAGACAGGCGCTCTTTTCTGCGCGGCACTTTGCGGTGGTGCAATTATGGCAGGAGCTGCTGATGCTGAGGTAGAGAAGCTTTCGGAAGCCGCAAAGAGCTTTGGAATTGCCTTTCAGTACATGGATGATATTCTCGATGAGACTTCCACAACTGAAGTGCTCGGAAAACCCGTTCACAGCGATCTTAAGAACGACAAGCTTACAGCTGTAAGCCTTTTTGGAATTTACGGAGCTCTTTCGAGAGTAGAGAAGTACACTGCAAATGCAACAGGACTTCTTAAGGAAGCTGTGGGAGAGGAAAAGGATACCTTTCTTGCTGAACTTTTTGAATACCTTATCAACAGAAAGAAATAGCCGGAAAGCTTTTTATATTTTGCCAAAATTCCGGAGTGGAAAAAATGTATACGCTTCTTAACAGAATCAATAAACCAAATGACATAAAGAAGGTAAATAAGCGCTATCTGCCGCTTCTTGCGAAGGAAATACGTGAATGCATCATTGATTCCGTAAGTCGCAACGGCGGCCATCTCGCATCAAATCTCGGAGTTGTAGAGCTTACGATGGCGCTCCACCTTTTTCTTGACCTGCCTAAGGACAAGCTGATTTTTGACGTAGGTCACCAGACCTACACCCATAAAATTCTTACCGGAAGGCGTGACGGCTTTGAAAATCTTCGCAGATACGGCGGCATCAGCGGCTATTCCGAGCCTTCTGAGTCAGAATGTGACCTTTTCTGCACAGGGCACAGTTCAACTGCGATTTCTCTTGCCAACGGTCTTGCAAAGGCAAGAGACCTTGAAGGGAAAAAGCACAGAGTTGTCTGCGTGGTCGGAGACGGTGCGATTTCAAGCGGACTTGCCTTTGAAGGCATGAACAACATTTCAAGAAGTAAATCGAACCTGATAGTAGTTCTTAACGACAACAGCATGTCGATTTCACCTAATGTCGGCGGCATGTCAAAATATCTGTCAAAGCTTCGTACAAGTACTAATTACCAGAGTCTGAAGCTATCTACCGAACACGCTCTTGAACAGATTCCTGTTGTTGGAGACGAGCTGGTAGATAAGATCAGAAAGACAAAGAACTCTTTAAAACAGCTTGTGATCCCGGGAATGCTCTTTGAGAACATGGGCATTACCTACATTGGACCGGTAGATGGTCACAACATCGGAAACGTTCTCTATGCTCTCAAATGTGCCGAGCAGGTAAACGGTCCTGTTCTTGTTCACTGTGTGACGAAGAAGGGATTTGGATACGCTCCGGCAGAGACTAATCCTTCTGCTTTTCACGGAGTTGGTCCTTTTGACAGGAAAACTGGAAGGAAGCTTTCTGCTTCGAATGTACCTTCCTTCAGTGATGCGTTTGGGCAGAAGCTTGTCAAGCTTGCCGAAAAGGATTCGAGAATTGTAGCCATTACGGCAGCCATGGCGGACGGAGTCGGGCTTGAGAGCTTTTCAAAGAGGTTTCATAACAGGTTCTTCGACGTCGGAATCTGTGAGGAGCATGCCGTAACCTTTGCGGCAGGTCTTGCAAAGGGCGGCGCTGTTCCGTTTTTTGCGGTCTACTCGACTTTTTTGCAGCGTGCATATGACCAGCTTCTTCATGATGTCTGCCTGAACGGGCTTCATGTCGTGTTTCTTGTGGACAGGGCTGGAATAGCAGGCAACGACGGAAAGACACATCAGGGAATTTTCGATCTGTCGTTTCTCGCGCACCTTCCTTCGATGAAGGTGCTTGCTCCTTCTTCAAAACGTGAGCTTGAGGAAATGCTTGAGTACGCGGCAAACTGTGACGGTCCTGTTGCCATCAGATATCCGAGGTCAAAGGTACCGGACGAAAAGCCTTCAGCTGCCCCTCTTGAGGAGTTTAAGGCAGACTGCGTAAGAACGGGAAGCGATGTCTGCATCCTTTCTACAGGAACACTTCTTTCGGAAGCTTCAGGTGCCGCAGAGCTGCTTTTGGAAAAGGGGATTTCCGTAAGAGTTTGCGACATGAGATTTGTCAGTCCCTTTGATAAGAACACCGTTGCGGATGCCCTGAACAATTACAGGCTTACCGTAACACTTGAAGAAAACATAAGAGCCGGCGGCTTTGGCGAGGCAGTGTCAGCCTTTGCAGTAAGGGAAGGACTTAAGCGCATCAGACTTGTGAGTCTCTCGCTTAAGAACGAATTTCTTACACACGGAAGCCGTGACGAACTTTTAAAGCTTAGCGGTCTTGATGCCGCAAGCATTGCAAAAACTATAGAAACCATGCTTTCGGGGGAAGCAGGTTTATA
>JAZLIL010000002.1:0-12669 GCA_045617405.1 Lachnospiraceae bacterium
GGAAAATCTCGATACGCGACTTGACAAGCTCAGCTATGGCGCGAAGATCGTAAGGCTTTTTAATTACTTCTTCGATGTAGGGCTTTGCAAGTTCAAAGTACTTGTCAAAATCCATCATCTTGATGTACTCGCCGTTCATCCACTTGAGCTTGACTATATCAAAAACAGCGGGAGATTTGCTGATCTTTTTGTAGTCGAATTCCCTGATCAGCTCTTCGAGTGTGAAAATCTCGCGGTTGTCATCGGGGCTCCAGCCAAGAAGTGCAATGTAGTTGACAACAGCCTCGGTAACGAATCCCTGCTCGAGGAGGTCTTCGAAAGAGGAGTGACCGCTTCTCTTTGAGAGCTTCTTGTGGTTCTCGTCAGTGATCAGAGGCAGATGGATGTAGACGGGTGACTCCCAGCCGAATGCATCGTAGAGTCTCTGGTATTTGGGCGATGAAGAGATGTACTCGTTGCCGCGGACTACGTGGGTGATTCCCATCGTGTGATCGTCGATAACGTTTGCAAAGTTGTAGGTAGGGTAACCGTCTGACTTGATGAGAATCATGTCATCAAGCTCGTCGTTGTTTACCGTGACGTCACCGTAGAGCTCGTCAGAGAAGGTGGTTGTTCCTTCGGTAGGGTTGTTCTGGCGAATGACATAGGGAACGCCGGCAGCGAGTTTTGCGTCAATCTCTTCTTTGGAGAGGTGGAGACAGTGCTTGTCGTAGACCATGATTTCCTTGCCGTCAACAACGGTCTTCAGGGAATCGAGGCGCTCCTTGTCACAGAAGCAGTAGTAGGCCTCGCCCTTTTCGATGAGCTCTTTTGCGTACTTCAGGTAGACGCCCGTTGCCATTCTTTCACTTTGAACGTAGGGACCGAAGCCCTTGTCCTTGTCGGGACCTTCGTCGTGAATGAGTCCCGTCTTCTCGAGCGTTCTGTAGACAATCTCGATTGCGCCCTCAACGAAACGCTCCTGATCGGTGTCCTCAATCCTGAGCATGAAATCGCCGCCCTCATGCTTTGCAACCAGAAATTCGTACAGAGCGGTTCTCAGATTTCCAACATGCATTCTGCCTGTGGGGCTCGGAGCAAATCTTGTCTTTATTTTCATAAAAAAACCTGTCCTTTCACAAAAATATATGCCGGGAAATAGTCCGGACAAAAAGAAAAAACTCAGCGGGAGAAAATCTCCCACTGAGAATAATACACACTTTCCGTGTTCTTTTCAAGTACGCACTTCCTACTTAACAGGTCCGAAAAGTCCCTCTCTGTAAGCACCGATGTACTCGCAGCAATAATCGTCCATTCCGAGAAGAGCTTCTGTAGCGTAGATGAGACCGATCATGTCACGGTTGGTGGGATCGAGGATTGCACTGTCAAGTCCTGCGTTCATAGCAAGAACAGTGAAGCCGAGGTTAACCATCTTTCTTACGGGAAGATTGAAGGAGATGTTGCTGACAGCTGCTGTGATGTGGATTGTAGGATACTGATTTCTAATGGTTGAGATTGTGGTAACATTTGTCTCGATACCGTTCTCTGATGTGCAAAGCATCTCTACAAGGGGATCGATGTGGATACGAGAAGGATCGATGCCATACTCCTTAGCCTTAGCCATAATCTTATCGAAAACCTTAAGACGGTCAGCAGCATTCTTGGGAATACCTGTGTCATCGGAAACGAGGGCGATTACCTGCCATCCCTTCTCCTGAGCGAGAACGGGGAAAATCTTGTCAATCTTGTCGCCTTCACCTGATACTGAGTTGAAGAGACCGGGTCTCTTGCAGAACTTGTAAGCCTGAAGAAGAACGTCAGCGCTGGGGCTGTCAACAGCGATGGGAGTGTCGGTAACTTCCTGGATGCAGTCAATCATCCAGTGGAGAGTCTCAACTTCTTCTGCTTCGGGAACAGATGCGCAGCAGTCGATGAATGTTGCACCTGCGTTAGCCTGTGCAATTGCTCTCTGCTTGATGACATCAGCATCACGCTTTGCGATTGCCTCTGCAACTGCGGGAATTGATCCGTTGATCTTTTCGCCAATAATAATCATTTCAAATTCCTCCATTGATGTGAATTACGGGTAATACTTGATAGTATAGGCATACGACCTGAACCCGCGGTCAGTAATACGTATAGATTATACAATGCGGAACCGATAAAATCAACACAAAACGCGGAGTAAAATTTTCAGATATCCATATGAAAAGCGCCCCGAAAAGATTTCGAAAAAGAGAGCTGCTTTTCATATGCGCAATTAGGAAAGCGGCTCAGAAATGATCAAAATGAGTCGTTTTGTACATACTCAATTAATATAGATGTGTTCTCATAGCAGCGGAGAGATGATCCGGCAGGAGGGAATATGCCGGAGAACAAAGAACAGCTTGAGGCAATAGACCACTTCAAGGGACCGATGCTCGTTGTGGCGGGGCCGGGAAGCGGCAAGACGACAGTTATTACGAAAAGAATCGCAAATCTGGTCATGAGGTACAATGTCAGGCCGGAGAATATTCTCGTTGTCACCTTCACGCGCGCAGCTGCGAAGGAAATGAAGGAGAGATATGAAAAACTTGCGGCAGGTTACCCGGCAAAACCGGACACCTTGTCGGAAAGCATCACAAAGGACCGGCAGGAAACGGCTGGAACGGTTGCGTTTGGAACATTTCATTCCGTATTCTACAGGATGCTTTGTGTTTCAAAGGGATACGGAAGGAACTGTATTCTTGATGAGAACGAAAAGCGTGCGCTTCTTCTGGAGATTGTCTGCAGGCAGGAAAAGAGAAGCGAAGGTCTTGGTGAATTCATAAAGCGCCTCATGGGCGAAATCTCGGCAGCAAAGAACCGCCGCATGGGCATTGAACAATACAGGCCCGAATGCTGCACCGGGGAGTACTTCATCAGAGTCTTTAGCGAGTACCAAAGAAGGCTTTCGGAGAACGGACTTCTTGATTTTGACGACATTCTGCAAAAGTGTCTTGAAATGCTTGAGAAAGACAGTGAGATTCTTGGCTATTGGCAAAAACGCTTCCGCTACATTCTTATCGATGAATTCCAGGACATCAACCCCGTTCAGTACGAGGTTGTGAAGCTTCTTTCGGGAGCGGAAAAGAATGTGTTCGCGGTCGGTGACGAGGATCAGAGCATCTACGGCTTCAGAGGATCGCGCCCGGGGCTTCTCTTCACATTTCTTGAGGACTTTAAGAACGCAAAAAAGGTCACACTCAGAATCAACTACAGGTCGTCGCCCCGGATAGTTCTGGCGGCGGACCGCCTCATCGTAAACAATCAGAAACGCTTCAAAAAGGAACCGGAATCCGCTTCATCTGAGAACGGAACAATAAAGCTTCTTTCGTGCGATGATTCGTCTTCGGAAAGGGAAACGGTACTGCGGATGATAAAGGACCGCCTGAGGGCGGGAGTGTCACCCTCAGAAATTGCTGTTCTTGCAAGGACAAACGTTAAATGCTCAGGCTTTGCGATTACGCTCGGAAAGGCCGATATTCCGTTTGTAACCTCTGAGAAGCTGACGGATATTTACGGGCATTTTTCCATCAGGGATGTCTGCGCCTACCTGAGACTTGCGGTCGGGCCGCTTCGCCGGAGCGATTTCCTTGAGTGCATGAATAAGCCGGCGCGCTACATCGAAAGGCGTGCCCTCGCACAAGAAACAGTTTCCTTCGAGAGTCTCAGAAGGTTCTACGCCGGGCGACATGCGGTTCTCGCGCGGCTTGCCGCATTTGAACGTGACCTCTCTTTCATAAGAAGAGCTGCGCCAAAGGTCGCCGTTCGCTATGTACGAAAGGTCGTGGGATATGATGCGTATCTGAGGAAGCTTTCTAATGAGCAGGGCTTTGACGTCGATGAAGTTTTCACCATTCTTGACGAGTTTGAAGATTCACTTACGCATATTAAGACCTTCGCAGAGCTTTTCGATGAGATCAGGGCAGCAAAGGCAATCGGAAAGAGATTGCAGTCGGCAGACGGTGTCAGGATTATGACCTTTCACGGCGCAAAAGGGCTTGAGTTCAATACCGTTTTTATCGTCAGTGCCAATGAGGGCTGCACGCCCTACAGAAAGGCATCGACACCCGATGAGCTTGAAGAGGAGAGGAGGATGTTCTATGTTGCGGTGACGAGAGCAAAGAGGGAGCTTTTCATATCCTACACAAAGAGACTTCAGGACAGACGCGCATTCATTTCGAGATTTGCGGCAGAGACGGGGGTGAGGGCAGAAGAGGATGGTGAGAGGGCGTGGTTTTGACGGCGGCAGAGACAGGGGTGAGGGCAGAAGAGGATGGCAAGAAGGCGTGGCTTTGACGGCAGCAGAGACGGGGGTGAAGGCAGAAGAGGATGGTGAGAAGGCACCGTTTTGTCTTCAGGCGGTACGTGTCTGAAGACAAATGAAATATGTCCGTATCGCGCGGACATTTGTCCGGTATTTTCTCTTCTTTCAGCCTGCCATGCGGAAAAACAGGCTAGTTGACAAGCCGGTGTTATTGGATATAATAGAAATGCTCACTTGAGCAAATCGGTTATTTAGAAGGGACGTTAATTATGAAAAAGTTTTTGGCAGTAGTAATGGCAGCAGTAATGCTCTGCCTCTGTCTGACAGCATGTGGTCAGAGCAGCGCACCCGCAGCAGAAAAGAAGGAAGAGGCTGCTTCATCGGTAGCTTATGTTATCGCTGAAAAGGGTGACACCTATTCACTTGGTCTTGCAAACAACTTCGCAACAGCTTTTGAGGCGAACGGCGGCAAGGTTGTTATGGAGACTTTCCCCACCAACACAACAAACTTCTCAGATTATCTTCAGAAGGCAATGGATGAGAAGGCAGCAGTTATCTTTGCTCCCAACTCAACAACAGTAGCAGCCAACCTTCTTAAGAATGCAGACGATCTTGGTATTGAGTGCCCGATTCTTGCAGGAGATACATGGGAGTCATCAGTTATCCTCGATGCTGTAAAGGGAACAGATCTTGAGGTTTACTGCTCAACATTCTTTGATGAGTCCGACTCTTCATCAACAGCAGCAAAGGATTTTGTTACAGGCTTCAAGGCATGGCTCAATGCAAACAGTGAGTACTATGACATGAACGGCGGTAATGACATCGTTGCAGCAGTTTCCGCACTCAGCTTTGATTCCTACAACATTGCAATGGAAGCTATCCGTAAGACAGCTGAAGCTAAGGGCGAGGCTATGACATCTGTTGACATCGCAACCACACTCTGGACACTCACCTATGAGAACGCCGTAACAGGTGAGGTTCAGTTCGATAAGAACGGCGATGCAATCAAGGACAGTGCATACATCAAGAAGGCAGGAGACGGCGCATTCGAGTTCGTTAAGGTTCAGACTTCAGTTAACAACGAAGCACAGGGAACTCCTTTCGATTACGGCACAGCTAAGGGCGTAGCTCTTGACACAGCTTCAAAGACCATCACAATCGGTATCTATGAGCCTACATCAGGAAACAACGCAGCAGGCGGCAAGCAGGAAGTTCTTGGTATCTACTACGCTAATTCGCTTGATAACAAGGTTACAATCGGCGGAAACGAGTACAAGGTTGAGGTTTACTTAAGCGATAACGGTTCACTTGAGGAGAACGCTGTTACAGCAGCTTCCAACATTGTAAGCAAGAATGCACTTGTATCACTCGGCTCCTACGGCTCAGGTGTTTCGATTGCAGCAGCTTCTACATTTGAAGCAGCAGGTATCCCCGCAATCGGATGCTCATGTACAAATGCATCGGTTACAGAAGGAAACTACTTCTACTTCCGTACATGCATCCTTGATCCTTTCCAGGGTTCTGTAATGGCTTCGTTTGCTCAGGAGATTATCAAGAAGTAACTTTTTCCGATAATATTTTTGAAAGTGAAGGTACGGTGGTGCGTGCCGCCGTACCTTTTTAATGATTGATTTGTCTTTCCGGGAAAGACAAATTTTCGCCATTTAAAGAAAAGTGCACATTACACGGACAAATGTGAAAATGACTTGTTTGTTCGTGAACAGAAAAGAGGAAACCTATGAACATCATTCCGTACCTCATAAGAGGACTTGCAACGGGCGGTCAGTTCGCATTAGTTGCAGTGGGGTATACAATGGTTTACGGCATCTTAAAGCTCATCAATTTTGCTCACGGCGATCTTTTCATGGTAGCCGGCATCATGATGATTTATGTCGTAGCCGATATTCCTGCATTACCGATCTGGCTGGCGATTCTTGTTGTTACTGTTCTGACAGTTGTAATCGGATTTCTGATTGAGAAGTGTGCGTATTCACCGCTTCGTCAGGCACCGAGAATGTCAGTAATGATTTCTGCCATCGGTGTGTCCTATCTGCTCCAGAATCTTGTCAGCTACATCACAGGCGGTCTTTCAAAGCAGTATCCGGACATCCCTTTCTTAAGCGACAGTATCAGAGTATTCGGTGTCAAGGATAAGCTGACGGTATTCCTGTCTCCGGTCGTTGCCATCGTAATAATGGGCATTCTGATCGTGATCATCAACTATACGAAATTTGGTATGTCCATGCGTGCTGTTTCAAAGGATTTTGAGACATCCCAGCTCATGGGTATTAAGATAAATCGTGTTATCTCAATTACCTTCGCGATAGGTGCATTTCTTGCGGCTGTCGGAAGTGTTCTTTATTTTGCAAAGAACACGGGTATCAACCACATGTCAGGTGCAACTCCCGGTCTTAAGGCATTTATAGCCGCTGTAGTAGGCGGTATCGGTTCTATTCCCGGTGCCGTAGTCGGTGCGCTCATCATCGGTGTTGTAGAGAGTCTTGCAAAGGCTTTCGGTCTGGCAGATTTCAGTGACGTTATCTCATTTGCTCTTCTTATCATCATCCTCGTAGTCAAGCCTACAGGAATTTTTGGTGAGAAGACAATTGATAAGGTCTGACGCAAGGAGGGCTTTATTATGTGGGAAAAAAATAAACGAACAATCTGCAACCTCGGTCTTGTGGCACTGCTTTTCATAATACTTGTCTGCATTGATCTTTTTGTCCCCGCGACGTCAATGTGGTTCTCGGTTTTACGAAAGGTCTGCACATTTGCTCTTGCAGCAGTATCGATGAACCTTCTTAACGGTTTTACGGGTCTTTTCTCATTAGGACAGGCAGGCTTCATGCTTCTTGGCGCCTACACCTATGCGATTCTTACGATTCCCGTTGAGGCAAGACCTACAGTATTCAGAAACTATGGAGACAGTCTGATTCAGTTCCAGCTTCCGCTTCCCGTGGCACTCATATGCTCGGGTATCATTGCGGCATTCTTTGCATTTCTGATCGGTCTCCCCGTACTTCGTCTGAAGAGCGATTACCTTGCAATTGCAACACTCGGCTTTGCCGAGATCGTAAGAGGTCTCGTTCAGCTTCAGTACTTCGGGCCTGTAACAAACGGTCCCGATCCCATTAATTCATTTACGGCGCCTAAGAACATCATCGTCTATGCCGTGATTGCGGGCGTGAGCATACTTTTCATCGTTCTCATCATCAATTCGACATACGGAAGAGCCTTCAAGGCAATCCGTGATGACGAGATAGCCGCTGAGGCCATGGGCATCAACCTTGCACATCACAAGAGAATGTCCTTCGTTATCAGTTCATTCTTCGGCGGCATCGCAGGCGGTATGCTTGCTATGTGCAACACAAGTATTTCGTCGGTATCCTTTACTTCGAGCATGACCTACCAGATTCTTCTTGTAGTTGTTATCGGAGGTATAGGATCTGTTTCGGGATCCATCATTGCAGCTTTCATCTACTACGCAAGCTCCGAGTGGTGGCTCAAATTCCTCGATCTTGAGACCTTCACCGAATCAGGTGCGCGGGTTCCTCTTCTCGGGCCCGGATTCCGAATGGTAGTGTTCTCGGTACTTATTATGATTATCGTGCTCTTCTTCAGAGAAGGCATCATGTCCACTAAGGAAATCTCTGTATACGATGGTTTTATTAAGATCAGGGATGTATTTACCGGTAAGAATAAAATAAAGGGAGGTGAGGGCAATGAGTAAGACCGTACTTCGCATCGAAGACATTACCATGCAGTTTGGCGGCGTTGTTGCCGTTGATAATCTCTCCATGCATGTCGATGAGGGTGAAATCGTTGCTCTCATCGGACCTAACGGCGCCGGCAAGACGACGGCATTCAATGCCATCACCGGCGTATATGAGCCTACAAACGGAGCTGTTTACTTTAACGATCAGCTTGTCATCGAGAATCATCCTCAGGGCAAGATGAAGAAGCTCTACGCAGGTCAGAACAAAGGGAAATATAAAAACATTATGGTCAAGACACCCGACAGGCTTACCGTTCTCGGAATGGCAAGAACCTTCCAGAACATCAGGCTTTTCAAGTCGATGACCGTTTTTGAAAATGTACTTACGGCGAAGCATCTGAGAAGAACCTCAAATCTCTTTACCGCAGCCTTCAGGCTCAACTACAAGGAAGAACAGAAGATGCGCCGGGAGACACTTGATCTTCTTAAGCTCGTCGAGCTTGATGACGTCAAGGATGAGCTTGCGACGGGACTTCCCTACGGTAAGCAGAGAAAGCTTGAGATTGCACGTGCACTTGCAACCGATCCCGCACTTTTACTTCTCGACGAGCCCGCAGCCGGCATGAATCCTCAGGAGACTGCTGAGCTGACTGCCTTCATCCATGACATCAGGGAGAAGTTCAAGCTGACGATCCTTCTTATCGAGCATCATATGAACCTCGTAATGGACATTTCGGACAGAATCTATGTTATTGACTTCGGTAAGAAGATTGCCGAGGGAACACCTGAAGAGATTCAGTCAAATCAGCGCGTAATCGACGCTTATCTGGGGGTGACTGAGGATGAGTAACATTTTGGAGATAAAGGACTTAAGTGTGCGCTTCGGAGGAATCCGTGCGGTTAACAACATTTCAATGAACGTTGAACAGGGAAAGATTATTACCCTGATCGGAGCAAACGGTGCAGGAAAGTCGACAATCCTCAAGTGCATCTCGGGTATCTGCAAACCTGAGAGTGGTGAGATTCTGCTCGAAGGTGAGAATATCCTTGGACTGTCACCCGACAAGATTGTGGCAAAGGGTATCACACTTGTACCTGAGGGAAGAAGAGTTTTCCCGAACCTTACCGTACTTGAGAATCTTAAGATGGGTGCATATCTTCGCAGGGATGATTTTTCCGGAGACATTGATTATGTATATCAGCTTTTCCCGAGACTCAAGGAACGTCACTGGCAGCTTGCAGGAACACTTTCGGGCGGCGAGCAGCAGATGCTTGCGGTCGGCCGTGCTTTGATGGCAAAACCGAGGCTTATCATGATGGATGAGCCCTCACTCGGACTTGCGCCTCTTGTTGTAAAGGACATCTTCAGTATTATCAAAACAATCAATGCGAGCGGTATCACAGTGCTCCTTATCGAGCAGAATGCCAATATGGCACTAAAGATCTGTGACCTCGGCTACGTTATTGAGACCGGAGACATCACCATGACAGGTTCGGGCAATGAGCTTCTTTCGGATGAACGTGTAAAAGAAGCGTATCTTGGAAAGAGAAAAGAAAAGTAGTAATTCAGGCTCGTCGGGGACTTCCCCGACGGGTTTTTCTTTATCTGAAGCTGCGTCCTATAGAATTAGTGCGTTTCGGATACTGCGCCCTACAGAATTTAATGCGTTTCGGATACTGCGCCCTATAAAGTTTTTTGCGCTTCAGAAACTGCGCCCCATAAAGCTTAATGCGTTTCACGGGGAGGACACGTCTTTTCAAATTTATCGACCGTTCAGTAATTTGCTATTGACATTATCAAAGTGTGTGGTTACAATCACCACATAAGAAGTATTAGACAGAAAGTATTGTGACGCGTTATCATTAATCTGTTCAATTCTTTTTTCTTAGTCAATCATTTTTCGAAATTCTTTCGAAATCACGGCTGATCTATTAATTATTCTATCTATCACAGGTTTTTACCCGGGGATTATTTTGTGCACCCTTTTTCGGGGTGACAGTATTGGAGGATTTGGTATTGAATACTACAATTGGGCTATTTGGTATTTTTCCCGCACCGATTCTGTTCGGGCTTACAAAGCTCGTTGCGCAGGCCGGTGACAGGGTGTGTGTTCTTGATGTCTCAGGCAGTGACAGACTCTTTGAGCAGCTTCCGAAGGTCGGACAGGGCCCCGATGATTACAGTATCGAATGGGGCGGTGCGCTGTTCGTCAACAGGAGGACTGCAGGGCTGTTTGATGCTTCGAAGGTTGTTTTTATCTATTACGGTGATTCCAGTGAGCAGGCCTACAGGTCGAGGCTTGATGTCAAGCTTCTCTTCGCTGATGGTACAAGGCGCGGGTTTGACGAGATGATTTCGAGTCCGCTGCTTTTTGACATCGGCTGCGACATGCTGATTGTCGACCACTATCTCGGAACAGGCGCTCAGAAGCATTATGCGCAAATGCTTAGAAGATGTGTCAGGGCAGACACACTTGTCGGGATCGACTGCTCAAAACGTACGCTGTCAAATATGGCAAAACTGGACTTTCTCAGATCCGATGCTGCATTTGAGGCAAAGGGAAAAATCGGAAATCTGATATTTGAGATCGGAAAGCTGATCTACCCGTTCATGAATGAGACAGATCTTAAGAATGCAATTAAGGAGGGAAGGAAGAAGCATGTCGATAATAGGTTTCTGGTCACAACACGCGAATGGAAAAAGCAGCTCAATAATGTCGGCCACAGCCTGTCTTATGGCACTTAATTCGGATGAAGAGGAGCCGGCACTCATTCTCTCGCGAGCGGGAATGGGGACTTTGGAGGACGGGCTTATCTCAATCAGAGCGGCAGAGGCTAAAGAAATCTGCAGGACGATGGGACTTAGTGCACTGTTTCGTGCCGGAATGGACCATGAACTTTCAGGAGAAGATCTTCACGCCGCGGCTATTGGGATTTACCGCGACAGTCTTGAATTCGTCTGTGGAAGGGACAATGTGAGAGACTTCTATTCATGGCAGCTTGCATGGTATCTCGAGGACCGTGAGGTTCTCGAGAAGATTACAAAGAAAGGCGGCGATGTCTACTCGCAGGTGTTCACCGACTATTCTGGGATGATGGAGATCGATGAGTTTCTTACAGAAACGGATTGTGACAAAAGGGTGATTGTTCTTGAACAGTCACCGGCTGACGCAATGTTTCTCAGGGAGAGTGTGATGGTTAGAGCGGGGTGCGAAGCAATCTTTGCAATCTGTGATTACGAAAAATATTCACGCTACAATCTGCACAATCTAGAGCGTCTTTTCGGAGGCCTTCACGGACGCAGCGTGATTCTGCCGCATGACATCGCGTTTTCAGATGCTGCAAAAAGCGGCGAGATTCCGGATTTTATCGGGAGCAGGCTTGACGGTGAGTCGGGAAGCAGGGAACTCATTGAAGGTTTATGTAAGCTATCAGAGATGATCGGCAGAAAACGGATAGGGAGGAAGGATTGAAGTATGACATAATGAAAGACTTTGAGGAGCTTTGCCTCAAAGTCCGTGAAGAGATTACTAACGAGGCGGCAGCCGATGGAAACGAGCTCTACCTGAAGCCGGATGAACTGGAAAAGCGACGGGCTCAAAAGCTTATAATCAGGGAGATGCTTCTTGGGTGCAGCCGGGGAAACACGGGAGCCAGATCGTTTATGATTGAGCACGTTAATTCGCTTCTTACGGAGGAATTCGGCTATGCAGGGCGGCACATTGACAGGCTTGGAATCATGAAAAACCCGTCGGATCCGATGGTGAAGTACATGCTGATGTACATGTCGGAATTTGAAGCCGGGACAGTAAGAATCTTTGAAACGCTTTCAAAGAGGTTCTCATGGAATGGCTCATTCGTTGACGGTGAGATGATTGACAAAGCATATAAGGAGTATAAACCTCCTTCAAACCTCATTAAGCAGAAGGCACTTTCATACCTTGTCTTTTCGGAATGCTGGGGTCACTCATGTGCTGACTGTCTGATTGCGGACCCGTCCTTCGATGAGATTGAAGGCGGCGTTGGCGGTCAAACCTTTGAAGATTACGATTACAGGCATGCGAAAAGCCCGGCGGGCAGTTCATATGACGTAGTTTATGTGATTTTTCACGGAAGGAAGATCCGGATGGCGTTCATGTCATTTCGAAGCGAAGCCGCGCTTCGGCGCGTAACGAGAAATCTCTGCAGGTTCGGTGCGAGCGAGGAACTTTCGGAGGCAATGCCCGCCATGAGTGCTAATCTGGAAAACGGCGACAGAGTGACTGTCGCAAGGCCGCCCGCTTCGGCAACCTGGTGCTTTTTTGTAAGAAAATTTGCGCTCGGTGAGAAAAAGAAAATCACGGAAGCGTACCGGCAGCCGGGAAGTATACTGATTGAGCGGTTTCTCGAACTGATTCTTAGCGCCGGTGAAAACGTAATCTACTCGGGCGATAACGGTACGGGAAAGACGACGCTTATGAAGAACACGATTTCCATGTATGACCCTTCGCTTTCTGTCAGGCAGGCGGGAACGACGTTTGAGACTAAGCTGAATAACCTCTACCCCGACAGAAACATTATGATGCTGCGGCTTCGTGAGAACCTCGGGATTGAGGATATCATCGGGATTTTCAAGAAATCGTCGACGGATATATTCGTGCTCGATGAGGTTACGACGCCACAGATGGTCACGGCACTTATCGAGACA
>JAZLIL010000003.1:0-12275 GCA_045617405.1 Lachnospiraceae bacterium
TGAAGTGCATTTGGTGATAAAATAAAGTGTTTGGGTTACTGATGCGGGAGGTTTTATTATGGATGCAATGAGAATTCCACAGGATATGGTCTTTGGTCTTGACATCGGAACGAGAAGTATTGTCGGAACTGTAGGATTTAAGCAGAACGAGCGCGATTTCGTGGTCGTTGCGCAGAGCGTTCGCTTCCATGAGACAAGGGCTATGCTCGACGGACAGATTCATGATATAGGCAAGGTCGCCGAGACCATCACGGAGGTAAGGCGCGAGCTCGAAGCAAAGATCGGGCGAAAGCTTACCGATGTCTGTATTGCAGCAGCCGGTCGTGTTCTCAAGACTGTCGAGGCACAGGTTGACTATCCTCTTGAGGGTGAGTGCATCGTTTCAGCCGAGCACATCAGATCAATGGAGCTTGTCGGTGCCGAAAAAGCTCATGCTAAGCTTCGCGAGAAGACCTCAAAGAGTGAGGACCAGTTCTTCTGTGTCGGATACACTGTCATCAGCTATTTCCTGAACGGCATCCAGATCAACAATTTAGAAGGACATAAGGCGACGCACATCGGTGCCAAGGTTCTTGCAACATTCCTCCCGGGAGACGTCATCGACGGTCTCTATGCAGCAGTCGAGAGATCAAAGCTCTCGGTGTGCAATATCACCCTCGAGCCTATAGCAGCAATCAATGTTGCAATCCCAGAGAAGTTCAGACTGTTGAATCTTGCGCTTGTAGACATCGGCGCAGGCACGAGCGATATCTGTATCACAAAGGACGGTAGCATCACTGCGTACGGCATGATTCCGAGCGCAGGTGATGTCATGACAGAGAAAATCATGAGAGAGTACCTTGTTGAGTTCAACGTGGCGGAGGAAATCAAGCTTGCCATCGGCAGCAAGAAACCTCAGATAAACTTTGTCGACATAATGGGCATAAAGCAGAAGGTTTCAAGGACGTCTGTTCTTGAGAAACTTACTGAGGAATATAAAAAGCTTGCAAAGCTGATTGCTGACAAGGTTCTTGAACTCAACGGCGGCAAAATGGTGAGCGCCTGCTTTGTTGTGGGCGGAGGCGGAAAGCATCCGAAGTTTGTCTCTTCACTTGCAGAGGCGATGAAGCTTCCGAAGGAGAGAGTTGCGCTTCGCGGCGAGGAGGTTATGGGCAACATTCATTTCCTTGACAATTCACTCGGAAAGGATCCCGCGACGGTTACTCCCATCGGTATCTGCCTCAACTACTACGAGCAGAACAACAACTTTATTTTCGTTCAGGTCAACGGCGAGAGAATCAAGCTGTTTGACAACAGAAAACTCACCGTTATGGATGCTGCGCTTGCTTTCGGCTATCCGAACGAGAAGCTTTTCCCGAGAAGGGGCAAGGAACTTAACTTTACTGTTGACGGTGTAAGGAGAATGGTCAGAGGCGGTGCAGGCGAGTCAAGTATTATCAAGGTTAACAAAAAAATGTCGTCTATTTTTGCACCGATTACCGGAAACGATGTTATAGAAATTACGGAATCGACTCAGGGCGAGCCCGCAAGTGCTGTTATTTCTTCACTTCCCGAGTTTAAGTCAAAGCTTTCGTTTTACTTTAATGATAAGAAGGTATCATGTCCGAAGTTCATGAGCGTAAACGGCGAGCTTGTAAGCGGATATTACAGTATACAGGACGGTGACGAGATTGTATGCGAGGATTACTACACGCTCGATCAGATTCTCACATTTATGGATATTCCAAAGGGCGGGAACTTCCTTATCAACAACATTCCCGCACTTCCCGAGGACAAGGTTTACGAGAATTTCACTGTTGAGACACTGGCTGCCGCAATAGATGAGGAAGAGGTTGCTTCTTCTAAAGAGCCGGCGGTTCCCTTAGTGGTTGTTGTAAACGACAGGGCAGTAAGGCTTGAGGGAAAAACAAGTTATGTATTTGTCGACATACTCGATTTTTACGAATTTGATGTGTCCGCAGGGAACGAAAAGATTTGCCGTCAGAAGAAGAACGGAGAGTTCTGTGATTTTACAACGCCTATTGATGAAGGCGACAGGCTTGAGATCTTTTTCGAAGATCCCGTGACTGAATAAAGAGGTTTATATGAAGTTTTACAGTCTGGCGAGCGGCTCAAGCGGCAATTGCGTTTGTGTGAGCGGTTCGGAAGCGAATATACTGATAGATGCCGGAATCAGTGCAAAGAGGATTGAAGCGGGGCTTGCACTGACAGGTCTGAACGGTGCCATGATTGATGCTCTGTTTATTACACACGAGCACATTGATCATATAGGCGGTGTCGGAGTTCTTATAAGAAAGTACGGAATGCCTGTCTATTGTACAAAAGGAACATATGAGGGAATTCTTGCAACTCCGGGCGTCGGCTGCGTTCCCGGGGAATGCTTCAGGATAATAGATGACGGTGATGAGATCGTAATCGGTGATCTTCATATTTTTCCGTTTACAATTTCGCACGATGCTAGACAGCCTGTTGCGTACACGATAGAGTCATGCGGCAGCAAGCTTGGAATGGCAACGGATCTCGGATACTATGACGACCGGATTCTTGAGAAGCTGCAGGGCTGCAGCGGGCTTTACCTCGAAGCAAACCATGATGTAAACATGCTGATGGTCGGCACCTATCCCTACCGGACCAAGATCAGGATTGCAGGGGAGAAGGGTCATCTTTCAAACGAAACTTCGGCAGAGCTTGTATCAAGAATAGTATGTGATAAGCTAAGATGCGTGGTGCTTGCGCACATGAGTAAGGACAACAATTATCCCGAGCTTGCTTACGTTACGGTAAAGCAGAGCCTCCTGGCGGCATTGGGAGAGGAAAATCTGCCAAGACTCGAGATTGCAGCGAGGGACAATCCCTCAAACATATATGAAATTTAGGAGGAATACAATGAACAAAGTAATCGTTACAGTAGTAGGTAAGGATCAGGTAGGCATTATCGCAGGTGTTTGCACTTACCTTGCCGAGAATTCAATCAACATCCTTGACATTTCCCAGACGATAGTTTCCGGATATTTCAACATGATGATGGTTGTTGACTTCGCAGGTGCAAAGAAAGATTTCGACACGATTGCATCAGAGCTTTCGGATAAAGGAAAAGAACTCGGAGTGCAGATTGTTGCACAGAACGAAGAAATTTTCGATATGATGCACAGAATCTGATTGACCGGCCGTGCATATCAAAAGCTGCACCGGCAGTTATCAATACTTATTGGAGAAATGTAATGATAAATTTGAATGAGGTCCTTGAGACCAACAGAATGATACAGAAAGAAAACCTTGACGTCAGGACGATTACAATGGGCATCTCGCTTCTTGACTGCATCGACAGCAATCTTAAAAGCCTGTGTGACAAGATTTACGGCAAGATCACAACGGTAGCCGCAAAGCTGGTTGAGACCGGCGTTGAGATTGAGAAAAAATACGGGATACCCGTAGTAAACAAGAGAATTTCCGTTACACCCGCAGCAATGATCGGATCGGGCTGCTGCAAGACACCAGCTGACTACGTCGAGATAGCAAAGACTCTCGACCGCGCGGCTAAGGCAGTCGGAGTCAATTACCTCGGCGGTTACTCGGCACTTATATCAAAGGCAGCTACAAAGGCAGAGGAAGTCTTCCTTCAGTCGATTCCCGAGGCACTTGATGTGACTGAGCGTGTATGCTGCTCAATAAATGTCGGCTCAACGAAGACAGGCATCAATATGGATGCCGTAAAGCAGATGGGCGAGCTGATAAGAGAAATCGCCGAGAGAACAAAGGACAGGGACGCGGTAGGATGTTCGAAGCTCGTTGTGTTCTGCAATGCACCGGACGACAATCCCTTTATGGCGGGCGCTTTCCACGGCGTAACCGAGGGTGAGAGCGTTATCAATGTCGGAGTCAGCGGCCCGGGTGTTGTTAAAGCAGCACTTGAAGAGGCTAGAGGGAAGGACTTTGAGGTTCTGTGCGAAACAATCAAGAAGACGGCCTTCAAGATTACCCGTGTTGGTCAGCTCGTTGCAAAAGAAGCTGCACAGATGCTTGGCGTCAGGTTCGGAATCGTCGATCTTTCACTTGCCCCCACTCCTGCAGTCGGTGACTCTGTAGCTGAGATTCTTCAGGAGATGGGGCTTGAGTATCCGGGCGCACCCGGTACAACAGCAGCACTCGCACTGCTTAACGACCAGGTCAAGAAAGGCGGAGTTATGGCATCTTCATACGTCGGCGGACTAAGCGGTGCTTTTATTCCTGTGAGTGAGGATCAGGGAATGGTTGACGCTGTTGAGGCGGGATGTCTGACTCTTGAGAAGCTTGAGGCTATGACATGCGTCTGCTCGGTAGGTCTTGATATGATTGCGATTCCCGGAGACACAAAAGCTACATCAATTTCCGGTATTATTGCGGATGAGATGGCAATAGGAATGGTAAATCAGAAGACGACGGCAGTAAGAATTATTCCCGCAATCGGCAAAAAGGACGGAGAGATGATTGAGTACGGCGGACTTTTCGGTCATGCTCCCATCATGAAGGTCAACACCTTCTCATGTGACGATTTCATTAACAGGGGCGGAAGAATTCCGGCACCGATTCACAGCTTTAAGAACTGATCGATAATCCGGTGGGTTGACATAATTCTGGCTGAGAGAGAGGAAATCATTATGACAGAGGAAAACAGTATTTTATATGAAAAAATAGCCGGCAAGGATTACAAGGATGTTCTCAAGTATTTCTTTGAGGTTTCGAGCGTTCCGAGAGGATCCGACAACAACGCTGAGATAGCTTCATTCCTGCAAAAGTTTGCGAAAGAGCGGAATATTGAGTGTGTCAGGGACGAAGCTGACAATATTATCATGTATAAACCCGCGACAAAGGGTTATGAGGACAAGCCTGCGGTAATGCTTCAGGGACATATGGACATGGTCTGCCTTGTCGATGACGGTTATGTGCATGATTTCTTTACGGAGGGTCTTAAGCTCATACTTGACGGGGACAATCTCAAGGCA
Organism: Lachnospiraceae bacterium; assembly: GCA_045617405.1. GTDB lineage: Bacteria > Bacillota > Clostridia > Lachnospirales > Lachnospiraceae > JAZLIL01. The sequence continues at coordinate 4,983 of JAZLIL010000003.1, forward strand.
GATCATACAACACTCGGTGCCGATGACGGCATTGCAGTGGCAATAGGAATGGCAATTCTTGCAGATGACACAATTCCTCATCCTGCGATTGAAGTTGTAATCACGACAAATGAAGAAACGGGTATGGATGGTGCAACTGCACTCGATGCATCACTTCTTAAGTCAAAATGCCTGATCAATCTTGATACCGAAGGTGAGGGATATCTTACAGTCGGCTGTGCAGGCGGCCTTCGCGGGGCCGGAAAAGTTTCTTTCAGACGTGAAGAGAAGCTCGGAAGACGGTTCGACATAGAACTAACCGGCTTAAAGGGCGGGCATTCCGGTACAGAGATCAACAGAAACTGTGCAAACGCAAGTATTCTCATGGGGGAGCTTCTTTCAAAGCTTTGTGTTCCGTTCAATCTTGTAAGCATTGAAGGCGGTGACAAGGAGAATGCCATTCCTGCATGGGCTAAGGCTTCCATTTTGGTTGCAGGTTCAGACGGTGATGCGGTAAAGAGATCACTTGCAGGACTTTTCTTTGATACGGTAAACGATAATATCTCTCGTGAATCGGATGTTCACTTTGAGATGAAGGATGAAAGCTGTGATGAGATGGTCATTCCGGAGTGTGAGACACGAAAGATTATCGACCTTCTCATGCTCGCACCGAACGGAGTCCAGAGGATGTCGGCCGATGTTGAGGGACTTGTTGAGACATCGCTCAATCTCGGAATCTTAAGGACAAGTGATGAGTGCGTTACATTCAACTACTCAATCAGGAGCAGTAAGGCAAGCGGCAAGGAACTCATCGCAGACAAGTTAAGAAGACTTTACGGAGTACTTTCGGCTGAAATTGAGTTCGGAAACAGCTATCCCGCATGGTCATTCAGACGCGAATCAGCCTTCAGGGATCTCGCCATGAAGGTATATGAAGAGCAGATGGGAATTACTCCGCTTCTCGAAATCATTCATGCCGGACTTGAATGCGGATTAATACTTGAAAAAATGCCCGAACTTGATATTATATCATTCGGTGCTGATGTAAGTGAGATACACACAACGGCTGAGACCATGAATATTATTTCGACAGTCAGGATCTACAAGGTTGTTGAGAAGATACTCGAGGCAATTCAGTAAAGAGGTTATTTGGCGAAATGGAACGTAACAGACAGGATAATGACAGCTTCGATCTGCCGGAAATCGATATGACCAACGTCTTTGAGGATGAGACGCCTGAAGAGGTTGTTTCGGAAGACAGAGAAGAGAATTTAATGCTCGAGCTCTCCGAGAGCCTGAGTAAACAGGTTAAGGAAGAACTTGGCGAGCCGGTCAGTGAGGAAGCAATGAGTAAGACTGTAAAGAAGGTCAAAAAGCATATTGCTCTGAAAATAATTGCATGTATTCTTGCAGTTATTCTGCTATTTGCATCATGGGTAGCGTTTACCCCTTCGGGAACGAGATTTGCCGCAAGGGTAATAAGCAGCTACATCATTAAGTGGACTGCAAAGGATTCTGATTTCACTGTCAAAATGGCAGATGATGAAGATAATCCAGAGGAAAAGAGCGGTGATTTCACGGTTAAGACCATTGAGGAGGATAATACTTCTTCTGATCACAGAAGCGAAGATTACGTTCAGACGTATCTTATCTTCGGTATTGAGGAGATCCTTGGCGGATCCAACACAGACTCAATGATTCTTGTTAACATCAACACGAAGGATAAGACTATTAAGCTTGTATCACTTCTTCGTGATACTCTTGTTGACATCCCCGAAAGAAAGAGGAACAAGTTGAATTCTGTTTATGCAACGCAGGGTGCAACAGGTCTTGTCGGAGTCATTGAGGACACCTATGACATTGAGATTTCAGGTTATGCCTGTGTTGATTTTGCCGGATTTGAGAACATCATTAATGAGCTCGGTGGTGTTGATATTGAGCTTACCAAGACAGAATCGAACTATCTTAACAAAACAAATTACATCTCAAAGCCCGAGTACCGTACAACTGTTCCCGGCGTGAATCATTTTAACGGAAATCAGGCAATGGGTTATGTCCGCGTCAGAAAGGTCGCGACACTCGGCGGAGCAAATAACGACTACGGCCGTACCGTAAGGCAGAGAAGAGTAATAAAGGCAATCTTTGCTAAGTATATAAAGTCAGGTCTCATCGATATGGTCAACATGGCAAAGAAATGTGCCGGTTACGTTCGAACAAACATCTCGGAGAATCAGATGACCGACATTCTTGTTCACGTTTACGAGAATGGTATCGGCGAGATGGATTCCATGAGACTTCCCTACGAAAACTACTTCTGGGACAGCGGGAAGAAGGGCATCGGTGGCGTTACATACGCTCTTGTCATTGATGACTATAAGGATGAAAACATCAGCGCGCTGCACCAGTTTGTATTCCTTGACGAGCCGGACAGCGAGGAAGATGCTGAGGCAAAGGACGAAGTTATTCCGTGATAGACGTTTTAATTTTACTTTTCGGAGAAACACATGGAAGAAAACGAAAACCTTGACGAACTTCTAAGTAATCTTGAAGTTACCGCTGACAGTCTCCTCGAGGAAGATGAGGAAATGGAGGTCGTCGAGTTTGGCGGCGATGATCCTGGCGTCCTCGATGAAATCGGAGACTCTATTTCAAGACGATATGAGCTTTCAACAGAAAATATTGAGCAGACAGAACAAGAGAGAAAGAAGTATGTCTTTACGAAGTACCATCTTATAATAGCGATAGTATCATTTCTCTGTGTTGTCATGGTTTTACTGTTCTGGCTTTTTAAGACGCCATCGGGAAAGAAACTGACTTACAAGGCGATAAGTGCCTATGCCGCAAAAGAGATGGTATTTGTTCCAATCACAAGGATTGAACCTTATGTTCCCGAGCCTGTTATTGAAGAACCGGCGGACGAACAAAAGATACCTGTTCCTGAGATTAGGGCAGGTGCAATCCGCCATGAGGAAGGTGTAAAGACAGTCCTGATTGTCGGAGAAGAGAACAGTGATAAGCTGATAAGGGGAAAGGCAGATCTTTGTATTATCGCCGCAATAAACAACAATGAGAATTGTGTTTCTCTGATTAGTGTGTATAAGAATCTGATGGTAAATGTTCCGGGTACAAATGAGACGGATCAGCTTTGCAGCGTCTTCACAAGAGGTGGAATGCCTCTTTTTAAGCAGGCTGTAGAAGAAAGCTTTAAGACAAGAATCGATCATTACGTGCTTGTGAATTTCTCTACCTTTGAGAAGGTTATCGACAGACTTGGGGGAGTTTCGGTGACACTGACAAAGGCGGAGGCAGAGTTTTTACGAAAAAGCAACTACATAGGACTTAACGAGAACAGAAATGTATCGAAGGGAAAGCAGATTCTTAACGGTGATCAGGCATTAGGTTACTGCAGAATCTTTCAGGTCCCGACGAAATCCGGACTTGAGGGCGAGAACGGAAGAAGTTTCAGACAGAGGACTGTGTTGAACAGTATCATGTCTGCGATGAAGGGTAAGAATACTTTTAATATTCTTGGGATTCTTAACCCGATACTTCCTATGATGACGAGCGATATTACTTCGGCATCACTTGAAGAGTACATTAATGCTTACGTTGATCTTGAGGATAATTACTACGTAAACAAGATTTCGGTTCCTGTTTCGGGATCCTATTACGAGAGTACAGTTAAGGACATGGGGGTCCTTGTACCGATAGATGCGAGAAATGCCGATGTTGTTCAGACAGAGGTGTTTGGCGCAGGAAAGGAGAAGGTAAATGGAGATACAGCTTTGGAGGGAAATCCTTGAGCCGTACAGCCTTGCGGTCGATGAAATTAAGACTAAGCTTCTTCATATCAGAGATGAGTACAGAAAGAAAGGCGAGTACTCACCGATTGAGGATGTTACGGGTCGTGTAAAGAGAATTTCAAGTATTATTGAAAAAGCGAGCAGAAAGGAAATCACCCTTGATCAGATTGAGGAGAAGATTACCGATATCGCAGGTATTAGAATTATCTGTCAGTTTGCCGAGGACATCTACAAGGTTGTTGAACTGCTCAAACGTCGTACTGATATGGAACTTGTTGAGGAACATGACTATGTTCTGAACGCTAAGCCGAGCGGATACAGAAGCTATCATATGATTATTCGCTATAGGGTTGAGACTGTCGACGGGCCGAAAGAGATTTCGGCAGAAATCCAGATAAGAACTCTTGCAATGAATTTCTGGGCGACTGTTGAACACTCACTTCAGTACAAGTACAACAAGGGTATTCCCGACAATCTGAAACTCAGGCTTTCGAGAGCAGCAGATGCAATTGTGCTTCTTGACAAGGAGATGAGCTTTGTCAGAGGCGAAATACTTGATGCTCAGAATTCCTTCAACATAAAGGCAAACGTTGTTGCCGATATCCTGAACAATATTCAGAACCTCTATCAGGTTGCAAACATGCGGGAGGTCGTTAAGATTCAGGATGAGTTCTTTAAAGTTTACGCGACCGGAAAGCTTGAAGAGATTGAAAGATTCGGAAGAGAGCTTGACATTATCTCTGAAGGCTATAAGTCGCAGAGTCTTATTTAGTGCAGGCAGACATTTTGCAGTCGGATTGTTTGCCATGCAGACGTTTTGAAATATATTGCATGAGAATTGAACTTCCGGAGAGCTTTAAGCTCGAAATGAAAAGAATACTAAAGGAAGAGTATGATGACTTTCTGGATTCCTACGAGGAGAGGCATCATGCGGGGCTTCGCGTAAACAGACTGAAGCTTTCGCCCGAACGCTTCAGGGCGCTTTCACCGTATGAGATAAAGCCGGTTCCCTTTGTGGATAACGGCTTTTATTATGATGAAAGTCTTCAGCCCGCCAGACATCCTTATTATTATGCGGGACTCTACTACATTCAGGAGCCGAGCGCGATGACCCCCGCAAGCGTTCTCCCGGTGAGACCGGGGCACAGAGTACTTGATCTTTGCGCCGCTCCCGGCGGAAAGAGTACGGAGCTGGCTGCAAGACTTCAGGGCGAGGGTGTTCTTGTATCTAACGATATCAGTAATTCGCGTGCAAAGGCACTTTTGAAGAATCTTGAACTCTTCGGTACGAAGAATGCAATTATTGTGAGTGAAGATCCCTCAAAGCTTGAGACACGGTTTGAGGGCTACTTTGACCGAATCCTTGTTGATGCTCCCTGCTCGGGAGAGGGAATGTTTAGAAAACAGCCTTCCATCATAAAGAACTGGGAGCAGTACGGAGTTGATTACTACAACCAGCTTCAGCTTCGGATTCTTCCGCAGGCAATCAGAATGCTTCGCCCCGGCGGTTATCTTGTATACTCAACTTGTACGTTTTCAACTGCGGAGGACGAGGGTACACTTAAGCATATTCTTGTAGAGTACCCGGAAATGCACGTTGTACCGATGTATAATGAAGGCGAAGCTTTTGGTGAATCGGACAGAACAGGCATGAGAGCATTTCCGGACGGTTTCAGCCATGCAATGTGTGAGCTTGTTGACGGACAGGACGAGATAAAAAATGCAGTGAGACTGTTTCCCCACAGGATTGAAGGTGAAGGACATTTTGTTGCACTTTTACGAAAGGACGGAGACGAGTCACCGGATGAGCCGTATATTAGGAGCACGCGAAGTGAGAATCGCGTTAAGGCAAAGATTGCGGAAGAAACTGTGGAATTCTTTATGCATGTAAGTGCTTCGATAGATTTTAGCAGGGTAGTTTCAAGAGAAGGAAGGCTTTATATGCTTCCCGCTGACATTCCGGATCTTTCCGGTCTTCGGATCCTGCGTTCCGGACTTCTTCTCGGTGAAGAGAAAAAGATGAGATTTGAGCCGTCACAGGCACTCGCAATGGCTCTTCATTCGGATGAGTACGATAACTGCTATGACATAAAGTCGACTGATCCCGACTGTATCAGGTATCTCAAGTGTGAGTCAATAAATCTGCAGGGAAGTGTTAAGGACGGATGGTGTCTGGTGACATGCGACGGTTTTCCGCTGGGATGGGGTAAGGCTGCAGGCGGCAAGCTGAAGAACAAGTATCTTCCCGGCTGGAGATGGATGTAGGGGGCTTTGATGAGGGAAATCAGAGTAGAAAAATGCGATGAGGGCATGAGACTTGACAAGTATGTGTCAGGTATTCTTAAGAAGGCTCCGACGTCGTTCATCTATAAGATGCTCAGAAAGAAGAATATTAAGCTCAACGGTAAAAAGTGCGAAGGAAATGAGAAGGTTTCTGCAGGAGATGTTATCAGCGTCTTTTTTTCCGAGGAAACCTTTTTGACATTTTCAAAAGAAGAGGAGACAGCCTGTTCCAAGGTTCCAAACTGGTTTATGGGTGCAATTCTCTATGAGGATGAGGATTTGCTGATCGTAAACAAGCCTGCCGGGGTGCTTTCACAGAAGGCTGAAGCAGGTGATCTGTCACTCAATGAGTTTGTGGCTTCGTATCTTGACAGAAAGGGTGAGAACGGCGCAAACAGTGCAGTGTGTAACAGACTTGACCGCAATACGTCAGGTATCGTTCTTTGCGGTAAAAACTACCGCGGTAAGAGATGTGCAAGCGAGATGCTCCGTGACAGGTCAATAAAGAAACGATACCGCACGGTTGTAAAAGGACATGTTCCGCATCCCGGTCACATTGAAGCGCTTCTTATAAAGGATGAAAAGACAAACACGGTAAGGATAAAGAGACTCAGGTCCGGAGAAGATTTTACTGCAAACAGACAGGACGTTATGCAAAGCGGAAGTGCATGCTGTAAGCCACCTGAAAGGGAAAACGAAGGTGAACTCATCATTACAGAGTTTAAGCCTGTTTCGTATTTTAATGTCTGCGAAAGCGAGGCAACACTTCTTGAAGTAAATCTGATAACAGGCAAGAGTCATCAGATAAGAGCACAGCTTGCAGATCTCGGATTTCCCGTCATTGCCGATCCGAAGTACGGAGATGCATCATTTAATGCGAAAGTGAAGCGTGATTACCATATTAATTTCCAGCTTCTTATGGCAAAATGTGTGGAATTTCCAAAGACCGGAAGGCTTCCGGACGGTCTGTCGGGAAAAATACTGGAAGCTCCGTACACGCAAGATTTTTTGAAGCTTATTGGCCCTGCGGAAGGAGATGGCCATGGGTTACTTTAATTCAAGAGGACTTCGAGGTTCTGCGCTTGAAGAACTGATTAATTTTACAAATTTACATTATCAGGATAAAGGTCTTGCTCTTATCCAGAAAATTCCGACACCCATTACACCGATTGAGTTTGACAGTAAGTCAAGGCACATTACGCTTGCCTACTTTGATAAGAAGAGTACG
>JAZLIL010000004.1:0-5225 GCA_045617405.1 Lachnospiraceae bacterium
GCTTCGCTACTTGCTCATATAAAAGCGGCACTTCGTGCCTTACTTTTTAAACACGTACTGTTTTCATCAGTAAACCTGTATCACTCTTTATAAGTAATGCAGAATCGCTTTTTATCGGTAAACCGGTATCACTCTCACCGGTTTACCGTTTTTTTATTTACAGATTTCACAGCCGCAGTTTGAAGCACATGCACCGTTTGGATCATCGATATTTCCTACTTCAACCGATGTTCCCTCAAAATACTCTGTAAGCTCTTCAAAAAACTTCTTTGAAGTACATACCAGGGTAAGCTCATCGCAATAGTCAAAATCAGGTTCAAAGGACTCAAGGGCGGGAGGCAGACAAAGCTTAGTAAGCGAACAGCAGTCAAAGAATGCGCCGTCCTCAATCACCGTGATACCCTGAGGCAGGCAGAGCTTTGTAAGCGATTCACATGACCAGAAGGCATCTGCTCCGATTGTCTTTACCGTTACCGGGATTTTGATATCCGTAATTGAAGTGCATCCCGAGAAAGTCTCCTTGGGAACAACTGTGAGATTGTAGGGAAGCTCACATGCAAGGAGCGAATCGCAATTAAAGAATATGCCCTCGCCGAAGCTTTCAACGTTCTTGGGAAGCTTTACCGTCTGCAGATTGGCACATTCCGCAAAAACACTGTCACCGAGCCTGCTTACCGAATCAGGAATAACTATCGAGGTAAGCTCATCGCATCCGAAGAAGCACTCGTTTCCGATTGTTTTCACGCCCACGGGAATACGGATGCTCTTTGCAGTCGAACATCCGTCAAAGCAGTTGTCGTAAAGTGCTGTCACGGGGTATTTCTTTCCTGCGTCTTCCACATACTCCCTGACCGAATACTCCTCAAGATAATTGTCAGAAAAAACGGTATCGAGGGCAAACGCCTCACCGTCTTTTACTGCGTAGCAAAGACCGTCATAGTAAAAGAGCGGATACTCCCCTCCGTCATCAAGCTCAATTTCGCCGATTCTGCCTTCGACTCCGTCTGCGGGGTCGTAATTCTCATCTGCCGGCGAGTTCTCACCGTTTCCGTTCCCACCTTCTGCTGCGAAGCTGTCATTTTCATTTTGCGTTACAATGTCTGTCGCTGATGCCGCATCCGCAGTCTGCGAACTGTCTGCAGGTTGATTATCCGTTTTCGATTCTGCTGCGGAAATCTGCGAAGCATCTTCCTTTGCTGTATCTGCCACGTTTTCCTTCTTTCCGCACGACACAAGAACAAGCATCCCTACTGCCATTGCAGCAGTTACGAAAAACAATCTTTTAAGCTTCATAATTCCTCCAAAAAGGCACCGGGATTTCTCCCGGCGCCCTTAAAATCTTAATTTCCGAAAACTACACCATCAACCGGTATGTAGTGTCTGATTGTCCAATCGACATTTCCGATTCTGACCACCTCATAGACATAAATGTAATTGTAGGTAATCTGCTTGATGCCGTTGTACTGGTTGACGTAGACGATGTAATCCGTGTTCGCTGTTCCGACAACTATCTTGTCCACCGGTACTATGCTGCCGTTAAGTGCAACGGTGAAGCAGTCATTGAAGATTGCGGTAACCGTTCCCGAATCAACTGCTGCAGTAATACTTCTTGTTGTTGTCTGATTCTTCATGCTTACAGTCGGAACCGCCTGAGAATCAGTAAGGACGAAGCTTGTCTCAGTTACATACTCAGGTGAGTTTGAATTTGTTGTCTTTCTGTAAACTCTGAGAACATAGGTCCCTGACTTAACCTTTGAAAGAGTATGGTTCGTATTGTCGGCAGTGACAGTCTGGAACTTGTCATCAGCCAGTGACGTCTCGGGAATCTCCTTACCGTCAACAAACAGCTTGTAGTAGTAATCTCCGGTCGAGCAGGAGCCTGCAAGATGATAAAGTTTTGAAGCCTTTGAATACTTTACTCCGTTCTTCATCTCGTAGAGGACGAAGGAAAGCTCCCTGGAAGCATCCGTGGAATTACTGTTTACGGCAAGATCAAAGTTGCCGTCGACCTCAACCTTCCATGTCGAGTTTGCTCCGTAAACAGGATTGATAACACAAAGAGTTACGACGAAGGTTGCCGAGTTGCCGACAGAAATTGTGTAGGTGTACCTTGTTCCTGTATTTGATCCTCCTGACGGATAAGCTGTACAGAGGATTGCCCCGTTGTCCTGAGTTACAGAGAAGAACGGACCTACACTGCTCTCACGGTTGACTCTGACATCGCCTGTACCGATTGCCATCTCAACACCGGTCTGATCGTAGGCCTTCAGTCTGAGATCCACCTTGTCAAGATCGCCCATTGACGAAACAAGAAGCTCCTCTCCCTGTGTGAGCTGTCTTCCCTTGTAGGTCACCTGAAGCTCCTGGGCAAATCTCTTATCAATTACTTCAACATTGAAGGTTCCGACCGCCGTCTTATCAGATCCGTACTTTACGATTGCTGTTGTAATACCAACCGATCTCGGGAAGATTGTTCCGTCGGGAGAAAGCGTATAAGCAAGATGAGTCTCCTCTTCAAAATAGAACTTGCTCTGAGGATCATCCGAGTAGATGTACTTTCCGTCAGCGTTCTTTGCTCTCGCTACAATCTTGAAGCCCGAATCTGCAAGAGCAATCTTGCTTGAAAGCTTGGACCAGTCGTAGGTGGCTCCCGTCTTTCCGGCAGGAATAATCGTCACTGCATCGACCTTGATCATTGTAGCTTCACTTACTGCAGAGATCACGGTGCTCGCATTCAGAACTGTTGAACCGTCCGTGTACTTTGCATTGACGGTAAGGCTGTCCCCTGCCCTGAAGATGAAAATCTTATTGTTGATAATGTAGCCGACCCTGTTTGATGTTTCCACAGGTGTAGAATAATTAATTCTTGACTCATAAACGAGATACTCGCTTGAATCTTCGTTTATGGGAGTGATATCAACACCGTGCTCATTAAGGAGCTTGAACTTCAGCTTAGTTCCGTCCGTAGCTGTTGAAAAATCTCCCGATCCGCAGGCTACTGAAAGATTGCCGTTTTCGGTTCCAATCTCGAGTGCTACCGGAGTACCCTTTGTGGCAAGGAAGCTCATTGTATCGTCGCCGAAAGATACACTGTACTGCATCTTGTCGGAGAACTCTGTTGAGATAGTAATGTAAGCGGTTGTTCCGGCATCATTGAAAGTAATCTCCTTGATCGGGAGACTTGATTTGGTAAGATCGCTTCTTACAAAAACATTATCCTTTGTGAGAGTGTCAGAAATCTTCTGTCCAAATTCCGCTGCAACAGTATTAAGAGTTGTCTGATGAACAGCTGTCATTCCCTCAACAACCACGTCAAACGAAAGGCTTGCCTTTGCGGACGCCTTTTCAAGCTTGTTGACGGAAACTCCCGTTCCCTGAACAGTGTAGGCAGTAATCGAAACAGAGCCGCTTCCGACAATCGCTACTTTTCCGTTCTGATCAACCGTTGCAACCTTCTCATCGGAAGAATTCCACTTAAGAATATCTGTAGTTCCTTTTCCCTTTGTGACTTCATTGCCCTGCTTGTCAAACAGTGTTGCCGTGAGTGTAAACTCCTTACCGATACTGATGTCCTTTGCAGAAACATCGCTCAGCTTAATCGAAGCGACATTCTTCTTCACCTTTACAACGGACTCAAGCTTATAAGTGATTGACGATCCGAGATCCTTGACAAGACATGTGATTGTTGCCTTGCCGCAGCCTACGGACGTCACTCTCGCGTTTACACCCTTGAGCTTCTTAACCGCAGCAACTTTGTCATTGGACGTTTTCCATTCAATGGAATACTTCTTCGGAACATTGAGTACTGAAAGCTTAAAGTTATCTTTTGTACCCGATACACTGCTTCCGCCGACAAACAGCTTCTTCTCTGTTTTACTGAGTCTGGGATTTGCTGCTGCCTTAACAGTCCCTGCACCTGCCAACGCTGTAATCACAAGCGCAAATGCCAGAACAATGGCAAGCTTTGAGAAAATCTTCTTCATAAACTCCTCCGTTCTTTATGGTATTACATTTTTAGCTGAGTATACACGTTATTGTTAATATAACATACTATCTATACTATATAAAGGGGTTTTGTCATTCTTTTGGCAAATTTGGAGCAATCCTGTGGCATTTTTCCTTTTCTCCGGTAAAAAGCAACCCATCGTTCTCTTCAAAATGCTTTCCGCATCGGCCGGTGCATATACCGGAAAACACATAACCCATCGGTTTTGCCCGACGGGTTATCTAATAATTTCCTCTTCTATTTTCGCTTTCAATGCCTCTACGGCTTGAAGTGATTCCTCACTTTCGAAATATCCGATCGTGATTGCCCCTGCCCGGGGCCGTCCGCCGTCTACAGAAACCTCATTCAGGGGAATGCACTCGACGATGTCACCTGAAGTGCCGACAACAAAATGGTACGAGAGCTTTACATCTCCCCGAAGTCTCAGTGACTCAAGATAATTTCTCATTTCGACAGCACTGCTTCCATGGTCGTTCATCTTCTCGGTAATCACACATGATGCATCCGTGAGCTTTGTTCCGGGGCGCGAGCTTTCGTTAACAGTAAGGAGCATCTCTGTTACCGTGCAGCCGTTGATGCTCCTTATTGTACTCATTGACTCTGCTCCGCCTCCAAGAAGCAGGACCACGACAACCACGATAAGTGCTATCACAAGTAGGCCGAGAAATCCTGCCGCAAAAATGCGCAACCTGAACTGTCTTCTTTTTCTTTTAATCCACTGTTCCCTTGTCAGCATATTGAGAGATTACATCATTCCCATTCCGCCTGCGCCGCCTGCAGGCATCGGAGGCTGGGGCTCTTTGATTGTTGCAACTGCTGATTCCGTTGTAAGGAATGTTGATGCTACAGAGTTTGCATTCTGAAGTGCGCTTCTTGTAACCTTTGTAGGATCAAGGATGCCTGCTGATACCATGTCAACGTACTCGCCTGCGAGTGCATTGAAACCTGTGCCTGCCTTTGCTTCCTTAACTGTATTGACAATGACTGCTCCCTCAAGACCTGCGTTGTATGCGATGCAGTAAAGAGGAGCCTCAAGAGCCTTAAGGATAATATTCGCGCCTGTCTTCTCGTCACCATCAAGTGTTGCCGCAAGCTTTGCAACTTCCTTTGAAGCATGAATGTACGCTGAACCGCCGCCTGCTACGATGCCTTCCTCTACAGCTGCACGTGTGGCGTTGAGAGCATCCTCCATACGGAGCTTCTTCTCCTTCATCTCAGT
>JAZLIL010000005.1:0-25823 GCA_045617405.1 Lachnospiraceae bacterium
TATGCCAAGTTAGCAGAGTATAAAAATGGCTGAAACACTTGAAAATAAAGGAAAAAGCGTATGATTAGAGTATTATTCGTTTGCCACGGCAATATTTGTCGTTCGACAATGGCGGAAGTGATGTTTTTAAACGAGATTGAAAGACGTGGTATTGCGGATCGGTTTTTTGTGGATTCCGCGGCAACGAGCAGCGAGGAAATCGGAAATCCCATGTACCCGCCGGCTGTGAGGGAGCTTGCGAAGCATGGAATGCGTCCGATTGGGCATCGTGCGCGCAGGATTACGGATGACGACTATGACGCTTTTGATTATCTGATCGGCATGGACAGCGAGAATCTGAAAAATATGAGACGCCGGTGGCCGGATGACGACGCCGGAAAGATCAGCCTGCTGCTTGATTTCACGAGTTGGCCCAGGAGTGTGGCAGATCCCTGGTACACGGGAGATTTCGAAGCAACCTATCGCGATCTTTTGCAGGGGATAGAGGGCTTTCTGAAGCACCTTGGAATGAGCCGTTAAACTTCGCGGCAAAGGGACTGCCTTCTAAGTACCCGGTCCAAGAGAATACGCTGCCGCGAACTTCCACGCCCCGACACGCGAGCCAAAGATTGCCCGATTCGGTTACATGGTTTTCTTCCCTGCATTTGCAAAAATCGCAAATATATATAGATATATATGTAAATATGGTATATGATAGCCATGTGTGATGTCTTTTCAAGATGACCCTCTGGACCACAAGCTTCGGCAGGGGAATACGAGGGGGAGTCTTAATACATGATTAGAAGAATGGATTATGATATGGGTGAGAAAACAAGGGTAATCCTCATTCCCTGCGAGAGCTATGATGAGGAATTGGTATATGAAAAGATGAAGCGCGGCATCGAACTCCTCGGTGGGATAGAGCAGTTTGTTAAGCGAAATGAGAAGATACTTGTAAAGCCGAATTTCCTGCTTGCCGCGGAAGCAGACAGAACTGTCACAACCAATCCGGCAGTAATCAGGGGAATGCTCCGAATCCTTCAGGAGAGCGGATGCACTCAGGTGAAGTTTGGAGATTCGCCGGGACACGGAAGCTGCAAGGCAGCTGTTGATATGCTTGGCATCAATCCGAACGGCGAGACTTTCGGCGCCGTGGTTGCGGATATGTCGCAGGAGACAAAAGTAGAATTCCCTGAGGGCAAGACCTGTAAGGAGTTCTTCTTTGCGCAGGAGGTTGTCTGGGCGGATGCAATTATCAATCTTTGCAAGATGAAAACGCACGCCCTGGAAAGAATCACCGGCGGCGTAAAAAATCTCTACGGACTTGTCTGTGGATACAGAAAGGCAGCAGGTCATGTTTCCTATCCCAATGAGGGGATTTTTGCCAGAATGCTCGTCGACATTCACAGGTGCGTTAAGCCGAGGCTCCATATCATGGATGGCATTGCCGCCATGGAGGGCAATGGTCCTAATGCCGGCGTCAGAACGGATATGAAGGTTCTGCTTTTCTCAGCAGATCCTGTTGCACTTGATACGGTATTTTGCAATCTCATCGATTTAAATCCCAAGGCTGTACCTACGAATGTTCACGGCGAGGCAATGGGAATTGGAACATGCGACAACAGTAGAATCGAGATAATCGGAGAAAACGGAGAGGTCTTTTCAAAGGAGGAGGTCCTTAAGCGCTATGGGAATCCGAATTTTGATGTTCAGCGAGGAGAGAAGCATTCAGGTTTTCTTGCAAAGTACGCGAGTCTAGCACAGAAGGTTGCAAAGCGCCCGACAATAAACAAGGACAAGTGTGTCAAGTGCGGAGTGTGCGTTTCGCATTGTCCCGTTGAAGGCAAGGCTATAAGCTTTAAAAATGGCCGGGATCTTCCGCCTGTCTACGATTACTCAAAATGCATCAGATGTTATTGCTGCCAGGAGATGTGTCCGAAGTTCGCGATTGAAGTAAAAGGAAAGAAGTAGCCTGAGGCTGCGATTGTGGGCTACACACCCTCGCACGAAAACGCCGGAATGAAGCTTTCATCGGCGGTCTCGCCATCCTGGATGAAGGCATTTTCTACACCGAGCGAAACGGCGAAATCCAGTACGTTGTCGTACTCTTCTTCCGTCAGCTTTCGATTGATTTCGGGATAATCCGAAAGATCGGTGACGGGTGTAAACTGGTTCATGATGCTCAAATAAATGCTGTCACCGTAGGTCTCGAAGAGATATTTGATGATTCGCTTAGAATCGTCGGTGTGTGACGGGAGTACAAGGTGTCTTACGATGACACCTTTTTTTATTAAGCCTGACTCGGAAATATCAAGATCGTCCCCAAAAGGTTCCGAAGAGCCAAAGCTGCTCTTTGCGGCGCACAATTCGCCGGACACGGTACCTGCAAGGCCCGAATCTCCTTCAAAGACGCACTTAGGTTGCTGGCGGACCATTTCTGCAATTGCGGCTTGGGCTACCTTAAAATAGTCGGCGGCATTTGAGTAGCGTTTCGAGAGTGACGGATCATAGTATTTCATGTCAGGCAGATAGACATCAATAAGTCCGTCAAACATCCTTAATGTCTCGGGCTTTTCATATGACGAGGTATTGTAGACAAAAGGAAGCGTGAAGCCCTCCGATTTAGCCTTCGAAATACAGGAGGCGATTGCAGGTGCAAAATGCGACGGCGTAACAAGATTGATGTTGTTGGCACCCTTATCCTGAAGCTCGAAGAATATCTCGACAAGGCGATCCGCGGTGATCAACCTGCCGTTTTTTGAAAGCGCGATGTCGTGGTTCTGACAGAAGACGCACTTAAGAGAACAGCCGGAGAAAAACCCCGTTCCCGAGCCTGCAGTCCCGGATATGCAGGGTTCCTCCCACATGTGAAGGGCCGCACGTGCACACATAATCACATCTGTCAGGCCGCAGTAGCCTGTTTTTCCGACAGTTCTGTCAATTTTGCAATTTCTCGGACAAAGATCACATTCAGACATCAAATCACCTCTTCGTTAAGCCCGCCCGGAGAGCCGGTACCATCTTACAAACGTTGCTTTACACTGTTCATCTCAGTATAGAAAAGGCGCTTGATCAAGTCAACATTAACCCGGCGTTTCTGCATTTAATTGAGCGTTGACTATTTTGCAAAAGGCGCTTGATCAAGTCAACATTAACCCGGCGTTTCTGCATTTAATTGTGTGTTGACTATTTTTCACAAATACCGTATGCTTAATACGACAAATGTGTATTTTTCATACAATGCCCGAAAAGGAATTACAAAAATGGCAAAAAAGATAAATGAAGTTGAGTACTTTACAGAATATGATGCATATCTCTTCCATGGGGGAGAACATTTTTCGCTGTATCAAAAGATGGGAGCCCACATCTGCAAGCGCGGGAAAGAAAAGGGAACCATGTTTACTCTCTGGGCACCAAAAGCAAAGGAAGTCAGCGTCCTGACTGACGGGAACGGTTGGAATCCCACGTCGGACTACATGAACAGATCGGACAACGGTGTCTGGGAACTTTTTATCCCGGGAGCCTGTGAAGGCACACTTTACAAGTATTCTGTTCTCGGCGCGGACGGCATCAGGCGCGAGAAGGCGGATCCGTTTGCATTTCGCGCAGAGCTTCGTCCAAAGACAGCTTCGGTTGTGTGCCCGCTCGATTCCTACACCTGGCATGACCGCAAGTACATGAACCATCGAAGCAACAAGGACGTTCTTGATAAGCCCATGTCTGTCTACGAGGTTCATCTCGGTTCGTGGAAGAAGGATTTCGGCCGCGGAGAGGACGGGTTCCTGAATTACAGGGAGCTTGCGCCGCTTCTTTCGGAGTACGTTGAATTCATGGGTTACACGCATGTAGAACTCATGGGAATTTGCGAGCATCCCTTCGACGGCTCGTGGGGCTATCAGGTGACGGGCTATTTTGCACCGACAAGCCGTTACGGCACGCCCGACGATTTCAGATTCCTTGTCGATCATTTGCATCAGCACGGCATCGGTGTGATTATTGACTGGGTTCCCGCACACTTTCCGAAGGATGCTTTCGGTCTTGAAATGTTTGACGGAACACCTGCCTATGAATATGAAGACCCCCTTAGGGCAGAATTCCCGGAGTGGGGTACTAAGGCTTTTGACCATGGGAAACATGAGGTTCAGTGCTTCCTTATATCAAGTGCTGTCTATCTGATTAAAGAATTCCATGCGGATGCTTTGCGCGTTGATGCGGTAGCATCTCTTTTCTACAATAATTTCTCAAGGTCCGAATGGCGTCCCAACATATACGGTGGGAACGACAATCTTGAGGGAATGGGCTTTCTTAGAAAGCTCAATCATGCCGTAAAGAATCAGACAGACGGATATCTGATTGCCGAGGACTCCTCGGTGGTTGGAGGTGTGACCAAGGGTGAGGATTACGGCGGCTTCGGTTTCATGCTCAAGTGGAACATGGGCTGGATGAACGACACGCTCAAATATGTTGGGAAGGACCCGATTTATCGCGGTTGGCATCACGGGGAGATTACTCACATCATTGATTATGCATTTTCTGAGAATTTCTGCCTGGTGCTTTCTCATGACGAGGTGGTTCATCTCAAGCATTCGATGCTTGAAAAGTTCCCGGGTTCTCTGCAGGATAAGCTTGGCGGTCTGAAAACGCTTTACACAAACATGATGACGTTTCCCGGAAAAAAGCTTCTTTTTATGGGGCAGGAATTCGCTGAAGACAGAGAGTGGGACGAGAAGAGGGAAATAAACTGGGGGCTCGCAAGTGACATGGGTCATCGAGACGTCATGCTCTGCTACAGGGATCTTTTGAAGCTCTACAGAAAGTATCCGTGCCTGTATTCAGATTCCATGAATCCGACAACGTTTGAGTGGGTTAACGCTTCGGACGCATACAGAAGTACCTTCAGCTTCATCAGAAGAAATCCCTGGAACTACGAGGGTGCACTGCTTGTTATCTGTAATTACTCACCCTGCCGATATGATTTCTACAGCTGTGGAATCCCGGAAGCAGGTCTTTATAAGCGGGTTTTTAGTACCTATGACAACCTCCCCGGAGAGGGAGGTCCCGGTGAAGTCGGTGATATCGTTCCCCTCGAGGCGGCAAACGAAGCCTGCGACGGATATGAATACCGAATTACCTATAACCTCCGTCCTTACGAGTCGGTAATCTTTGAACTGCCTTCAAAGCCGAAGAAAAGGAAAAACAGAAGTGAAGCAAAAGAAAACAACTGAGCCGAATTTCGCGTTGATAAAGAAACTGCCGGGTATTCGGAAAAGTAGCAAATAGCAGGAGAAACAAAAAGCAGGAAAGTCCTTTTCGGATTTTCCTGCTTCTGTTTTTTTGCTGATGTGCATCAGACACATCCGAGAAGCGCTACTCCGCCGGGGATAAGAAGCCCGACGATAACTGCGATGATGATAGAAATCGGGACACCGGACTTTAACATGTCGCCGAAGCTGTAATAGCCGAACTTGTAGGTGAACATTGGAACTGCGTCTGTCGGCAGAACAAATGTGACAGCGCTCCAGAAGGAGACGAGGATTGCGGCTGAGACGGGATTGATTCCGCACATGAGAGCCAGGTCGACGATTGGAACAACCGCAAGACCCGCAACAGCAGGACCTGAAGGAATGAGGACATGAATGATGCAGACAAGGAAGGAGATGAGCAGGAATACTGCTGTGGGGCTCCAGCTTACAGCACCACCGAGTGTTACGCTGATAAGCCAGGTTGCTGCGCCGGTTCCGAGAGCCGCGTCAGCAAGAGCACCTACCGAACCAACCATGAAGCTTGCATCCCAGCCACCCTTTTGCGAGTAATCTTCCCATGTAAGAACGTTGATGCCGGGGAACATGAAGAGACATGTACCTGCAAGAGCAACGCAGGTGGTGTTCAGAACGGGAATCCATGAGGAAGCAATCCATGCGATAAACATGAGTCCGACGATGACAAGAGTCTTGATTTCTCTTGTTGTGAGAGAACCGTTGCCGTGAACCATTTCCTTTGCCTTGGCAACAGCTTCGTCGCTGACTTCTTCAGGCTTGTGAACTCTTGTAATCCAGAACGCAACGAGAATCGTTACGATGAATCCGATAGGATAACCCTGAATCATCCACTGAAGGAATGTTACGGGATGACCGGTCTGAGCAAGGTAGTTCATGGCGATGATGTTTGTGGGGCCGCCGGCAGGCGTCATGTAGCCGCCGATAACACTGCCTGCGGGGATTGCAATCATCAGGCACTTGCCGAGGTTTGATGAACCGGGCTTGGGATCTCCGTTAGCCTTGAGAACCGCAATTCCAAGTGAAGCAAAAAGCGCACATGTCGGAATGTTTGACATAATCGATGACAGAAGAGCTGTTCCGCATGCGAAGCCGATAACGAGCTTCACGGGAGATTTCTTCGCCCAGGTCATGATAAGACCCGCTATTCGTGTCGGAATAGTGGTCGATGCCATAGCTGTCGTGATGGACATGGTACCAACCATGAAGAAGAATACGCTGCCGCCAAATCCCTTGAACATGTCGTTTGCTGTCATGACCTTCATGAAAACAAGCAATGCTGCAAGGAAGATGCCTGTTACAGCCATGTTCATGGCTTCTCCGATCCAAAGAACAAGTGCTGCAAGAATGATGCCGAAGGACTGCATTCCCTGCCTTGAAAGACCTTCCGGAAGTGGAAGAACACAGGATGCGATGATCAGAACTGCGGCAATTACGAGCAGGAATGGTTTCCTGCTGCTTTTCTTTTCTGTTGCCATTGTTTTTCTCCTCTTACATTATACTTTTTCTCATACATATGTCCGCTATCGGACTTATTAATTCTACTATTCCGTGTTAATTAAGTCAACTTCCGTTACAAAAACAGCACAGATATCGTGAAAAAGAACGGCCCCGACTCGTTATTTTCGAAAAATCTTGCAATTGGGTTTTTGTGCTGTTATTATTTTTTATTGAGAAAAGCGGTCGTTGATGACGGACGTTTTTCTCAAAAGTGTCGCGTACAGAAAGAGAGAAGAGGAATAGTGTGAAAAACATTTCATCACTATCTGTGCCGCCAACCTAAGGCGGCGGAATGGAGATTATTATGAAAAAGTTTCTTTCAGTTGCACTTGTGTTTGTGCTCGTTCTCAGTCTTTGTGCCTGCGGAGCAAAGGCAGAAGAACCCAAGAAGGAAGAGGGGAAGAAGTTAAAGGCCGGTTTTATCTGCCTTCACGACGAGAATTCACCCTATGACTTAAACTTTATCAATGCAGCCAATGAATTTGCTGCAAAGAGTGATGTTGAGCTTGTTATCAAGACGAATATTCCTGCGGATCAGGAGTGCTACGAGATAGCATGTGAGCTTGCTGAATCGGGATGTGCATTCGTTTTCGCAGACAGTTTCGCTCATGAGGATTACGTTATTGAAGCTGCAAAGGCTTATCCTGATGTTCAGTTCTGTCATGCAACAGGTACGAAAGCGCACACAGAAAACCTTCCAAATTATCACAATGCGTTCGCTTCGATTTTCAACGGACGTTACCTTGCCGGAATCGTAGCAGGAATGAAGCTTAATCAGATGATCAGCGAAGGCAAATGTGATGCGGCTCCCAAGATCGGTTATGTCGGTGCATTCCCTTTTGCAGAAATTATTTCCGGTTATTCGGCATATTTCCTCGGTGTTCGTTCTGTATGCCCCGGCGCAACAATGGAAGTTACGTTCACAAACAGCTGGCTTGATGAAACAGCTGAGAAGGAAGGTGCTCAGAAGCTTATCGACAGAGGATGCGTTCTTATCAGCCAGCATGCTGATTCAATGGGTGCTCCCACAGCATGTGAGACAGCAGGTGTTCCGAACGTTGCCTACAACGGTTCGACAGCATCGGCATGTCCCGAGACATATCTCGTATCATCAAGAATTAACTGGTCAACCTACTTTACATTTATCGCTGACAGTATCAGAAGCAACACAGCAATGCCTTCTGACTGGGCAGGATCGTTTGACACAGATTCTGTTTCACTTACAGAACTCGGAAAGAACGTAGCTCCCGGAACTCAGGAAGCAATCGACAAGGCAAAGGCTGACATCATTGCCGGAACACTCCATGTATTTGACGTAACCAAGTTCACAGTTGATGGAAAGCAGCTTGATTCCTTTATGGCTGATGTTGATTCTGACGCAGCTTATGAGAGAGATCACGAAGTAGTTGTTAACGGTTACATTGATGAGTCTGGTGCAGGCTTCCGTTCAGCTCCTTTCTTTGATGCCAACATTGATGGTATCACGCTCATTGATAACAACTAATGCTTCTGACAGCATGATTTTTGCGTGAGTCCGCGCGAATCAAAATATCTATAGTGATTTTTTGCGTATTTTGTTATATATTAAGTTTGCAGTAAAGTGAGTATTGTTTGCTGCTTGCCGCGTGATTGCGGCAAGCAGCAATTGTCGTGAAAGGGGTATTTATTTTGGAAGAGAGAACGGCTGCAGTATCCATGAGGGGGATTTCGAAGTCATTTGGAGTGAATACGATTGCGAATGACAATGTGGATCTTGACATCTACAAAGGAGAAATCCTTTCTCTGCTTGGAGAGAACGGAAGCGGAAAGACAACACTTATGAACATGCTTTCCGGAATATATTACCCCGACGAAGGAAGCATCTGTATTAATGGTAGGGAAGTGGTAATTAAATCTCCGAGGGATGCCTTTGCAAACGGAATCGGAATGGTTCACCAGCATTTCAAGCTTGTCGATGTTTTTTCAGCTGCCGAGAACATCATTCTCGGACTCGGCGGAAAAAAGGATATCAAGGCGGCAACTGCGAAAATCCGTGAGATTTGCAGCAAATACGGCTTTGATGTCGACCCCGAAAAGAAGGTTTATGATATGTCTGTTTCTGAAAAGCAGACGGTAGAGATAGTCAAGGTGCTTTTCAGAAATGCCGATATTCTGATTCTTGATGAGCCTACGGCTGTTCTTACACCTCAGGAAACCGAGAAGCTTTTTAACGTTCTTCGAAACATGCGAAATGATGGAAAGGCTATCGTTATCATTACACATAAGCTCCATGAAGTTGAGGAAATTTCAGATCGTGTAGCGGTTCTTTGCAGGGGAAAGCACGTGGCGGAGGTTATGACTAGGGACACCAATGCCCGGGAGATGACAAATCTTATGGTAGGTCATTCCGTCACCTTAAACATTGAACGTCCAGAGCCCGTAAATCCCAAGCCGAGGATCGTTGTTGACAATCTTTCAATCAGGAACATTGACGGGCTTCTTGCAATAGACGATGTTTCATTCACTGCTAATTCAGGTGAAATTCTAGGTATCGCCGGTATTTCGGGCTGTGGTCAGAAGGAGCTTCTTGAGGCGATTGCAGGTCTTCAGCCTGCCGAGTCGGGAAGCATCCGTTACATTGATGACAGCGGTCGGGCGGAGGAACTTCTCGGAAAGGATCCGAGAAAGATTCAGGAGCTTGGCGTCATGCTTTCATTTGTTCCCGAGGACAGACTCGGAATGGGACTTGTCGGGAACATGGATTTGACCGACAATATGATGCTCCGTTCGTTCAGAAAGGGAAAAACGGTATTTACCGACAGGAAGACTCCCCGCGCTCTTGCTGAGGATGTTGTAGAAAGGCTTGAGGTTGTGACTCCCGGAGTCTCGACACCTGTCAGACGTCTCTCAGGCGGCAATGTTCAGAAGGTTCTCGTCGGCCGTGAGATAGCAAGTGCTCCGACAGTTCTTCTGACTGCCTATGCAGCCCGCGGTCTTGATATAAATTCTTCTTACGTAATCTATGATTTGATCAACAGGCAGAAGGAAAAGGGCGTGGCGGTTATTTTTGTCGGCGAGGATCTCGACGTTCTCCTTGAACTCTCGGACAGAATCCTGGTTCTTTGCGGCGGAAAGGTCAGCGGTATTCTTGACGGAAGGACAGCAAAAAAGAATGAGGTCGGCCTGATGATGACACATGTGGGAGGAACAAACTGATGAAAGAGAAGAAGCGGTTCCATATTATTAAACGAAGCGCAATGCCGTGGCAGTTTGTCTGGGCCATCAGAGTCCTGTCCGTAATAGCTGCTCTGCTTGTGTGTGCAATTGTCTGCATGGTACTGACGGGGGATAATCCCCTTCAGATATACGCAACTGTTTTTGAGGGTGCTTTCGGCTCCTCGAGAAAAACCTGGATTACACTGCAGAAGACGTCGATTCTTCTCATCATTTCGCTTGCTCTGACGCCTGCCTTTAAGATGCGGTTCTGGAACATCGGAGGTGAAGGTCAGGTTCTTATCGGCGGACTCGCGGCAGCAGCCTGCATGGTCTACTTTGACGGCGTTCTTCCGAATGTGGCGGTCATTCTCCTTATGATAGTGGCAAGCCTTGCGGCCGGTGCTGCATGGGGCTTGATTCCCGCACTGTTAAAGGCAAAGTGGAATACGAACGAGACGCTTTCCACTTTGATGATGAACTACATCGCTACTCAGTTCGTTGCGTTCTTCACTGTTCTCAACGAGAATCCAAAGGGCTCCGGAAAAATCGGCGTTATCAACGCGAAATCCAATACGGGATGGCTTCCCGAAATCGCCGGTTCAAGATACCTTTCGGCAATCATTGTCGCACTTGTGATTACCGCGGGAATGTATGTCTACCTTCATTATTCAAAGCACGGCTACGAAATCAGCGTCGTCGGTGAGAGTGAGAGAACGGCACGTTATGTCGGTATCAAGGTTGAAAAGGTAATTGTCAGAACCGTTATTCTTTCCGGTGCGATTTGCGGTATCGCAGGATTGCTTCTTGTCGGAGGCATCAACCATACCGTATCGACTACGATTGCGGGCGGCATGGGATTTACGGCTGTTATGGTTTCGTGGCTCGCAAAATTCAATCCGTTTATTATGATTCTGACGAGCTTCATAATCATATTCCTTGACAGAGGCGCTTCGGAAATTTCGACTGTATTCGACCTGAATCAGTCATTCGGTGACATTCTGACCGGAATCATCCTGTTTTTCATCATCGGTTCCGAGTTCTTCATGTCATACAAAATCGTATTCAGAGGAAGGGAGGGCAAGTAAATGATAAATCTGGTTCAGTTTATCCCGAGAGCCGTTGCGCAGGGAATACCGCTTCTGTTCGGAAGCACCGGTGAAATTCTCACCCAGAAATCCGGCAATCTTAATCTCGGACTTCCCGGTGTTATGTATGTCGGCGCAATCTGCGGCGTTATCGGCGCCTTCAAGTACGAGCAGGCAGCAGGCGGGAATATGAACGGCGCACTTGCCATTCTGATTCCCATGGGCTGTTGTCTTTTAGGTTCGCTTCTTCTCGGCCTTTTGTTCTGCTTCCTTACCGTAACGATGCGTGCGAATCAGAATGTTACCGGCCTTGCCATGACTACATTCGGCATTGGCTTCGGAAATTTCTTCGGCGGTTCGCTCATCAGGCTTTCGGGCGCAGACGTTCCTTCGATTGCCCTTTCCGCAACTAACAGGTTCTTTGTGAAGAAGCTCCCCTTTGCCGAAAGCCTTGGTGCAGTCGGTCAGGTTTTCTTCTCCTACGGTTTTCTCGCGTATGTCGCAATTGCTGCAGCAATCATAGTCGCTGTCGTTCTCGACAGGACAAGAATCGGCCTTCATCTTCGTGCAGTAGGAGAAAATCCCGCGACAGCCGATGCCGCAGGTATCAGCGTTACAAAGTACAAGTATGTTGCGACATGTGTCGGATGCATGATTGCAGGCCTTGGCGGTCTTTACTATGTTATGGATTATGCTTCAGGTGTCTGGTCGAATGACGCATTCGGCGATCGCGGATGGCTTTCAATCGCTCTCGTTATCTTCTGCATTTGGAGACCGAACCTCGGTATTTTTGCATCAATTCTCTTCGGAGGTCTTTATATCCTCTATCTGTTTATGCCCGCCAGCATTGACCACATGGAGGTAAAGGAACTTTACAAGATGATTCCGTACGTTGTTACACTGATAGTGCTTGTGATTACAAGCATTAGAAGCAAGCGTAAGAATCAGCCTCCCGCTTCACTGGGATTGTCTTACTTCAGAGAGGACAGGTGATAGATATGAAATACAACGAAGTATGTAATGAGAGATTATCGGCACTCGGTTTCGGATGTATGAGACTGCCTGTCAGAGAAGACGGGAGTATCGATGAGGCTCTGTCGGAAAAGATGATTGACTATGCAATTGAAAAGGGGGTCAATTACTTTGACACCGCGTACCCCTACCACGGTGGCATGAGCGAGATAGTTGTGGGAAAGATTCTTAAGAAATACCCGAGAGAATCATTCTTTCTGGCAAGTAAATTCCCCGGACATCAGTACATGGAAAAGTACGATGCGAAGGCAATCTTCGAGGAACAGCTTAAAAAGTGCGGAGTGGAATATTTTGATTTTTATCTTCTCCACAACGTCTATGAAGAGTCAATCAAGGTCTACAGGGATGAGAAGTGGAAAATTATTGACTATCTGCTTGAACAGAAGGCAAACGGAAGAATCCGGCATTTAGGGTTCTCTTCACACGCAAGGCTTGACTGCCTGGAGGAATTTCTTGAGTATGCAGGCGATGAAATGGAGTTTTGCCAAATCCAGCTCAACTGGTTGGATTGGACTCTTCAGTCTGCAAAGGAAAAATGCGATCTTCTAAAGAAGTACGACATTCCCGTGTGGGTGATGGAGCCGGTGAGAGGCGGCAGACTTGTAAACCTGACGGAATCACAGAAAAGCAGGCTGCTTGAGCAAAGACCCGATGAGTCGATAGCGTCCTGGTCATTCAGATATCTAATGACAATTCCCGAAGTCAAGCTGACGCTCAGCGGAATGAGCACCTTCGAGCAGGTTGAGGACAATGTAAAAACCTTTGAGAGCGGAAAGAATCTGACGCAGGATGAAGTCAGACTTCTTTATGACCTGGCGGAAGAGATGAAGAATTCCGTTCCGTGTACGGGATGCCGTTATTGCGTTGACGGATGCCCGAACGGGCTTAATATACCTGAACTTATAGCACTTTACAATGACATCAGATTCAATCCGAAGAGTGTTAACACTCCCGCACAGCAGCTTCAGTGCCTGCCTGATGACAAGAAGCCTTCAGCATGCGTCAAGTGTGGTGTATGTGCAAAGATCTGCCCTCAGCACATCGACATTCCTTCCGTTCTTAAGGAACTGGCAGATGTCTCGGAAAATCTTCCGGACTGGAAGAAAATAAGCATCGAGCGTGAAGCGGAAGCTGCTGCGTTAAGAAGCAGGCTCGGACTGTAAAGGGGAAAAAAGAAAAGCGGCAAAAGTACAACAGGCGACCTGATTATCAGGTCCTCTGTTGCCGTGTGCTCTATATTATCATGATTATGGGATTAAGCTTGTTGCGGCTCCCCTGCCAACGGTAGTAAAGGAAAGGAAAGTAATGGCAGATAGCGGGGGAGCTTTTGTCAGAAAAGGAGACTGACAACTCCAACAATTATCATAAAGTGTAACAATCAAATTCTGAAATCGTTCAGTTTTTGATTTATATCAATAATTACATATCTGGTGGCTTTTGTCAAGAGATTTATGAACCAATTCACATTTGTATATTCGAAAGAATAACACGAAATGCGAAGCGCACAAAAGAAATCTAGAATTCAACGATATCAGTGTTGAAAATGAAAAGAAAAAGGTATAGAATATAATCGGAATTTGTTTGAGAAAAGATGTTTATTCGACAGAGCCTTTTGAACCCCACATTATCAAAGAAGGTGTCTGCGATTCTACCGGACCGGGAATCCGTTGCGGACCCAATCGGCGGTGCCGGGAACAACTTACTGCAGAAATGACAGGAGGAAAAAGTATGAAGCAGAAGACTGTTTGGCAAAAGATCAGAGGCTGCCTCAGAAGGAGCGGCGGGATGAAGACTACGATCCTTGCGAGGATTGTACGGCTTTCACTGATTTCTGTATTTATTGCTTCGGCCATCATGGTTGTGTACAATGCCGTAGTTGACACTGAGGAAAAGACGGAATTGTACCATGACAGGCTTCAGGCGGGCGCAAATCATGCTGCGGCAATGGCACAGGGCGGTATGGTATCGGATTTGAACAGTTCCGATGAGTGGCTTGGTATGCTGATGGCTGCGGAGAACAATGACGATATGTATGCTTTCGTTATTGATGAAAACGATTCCATAGTCGGGGTGTCATCGGGGTTCCCCGCTGAGAAGGTAAATCCTTTGAAGATGGCGGGAAATGACGAATCTTACCGCGAACTGGCCGAAATGGTGGGAAATTTCCGCGCCGGGATAAAGGCAAGCATGTCAGGCAAAATGCCCGGCGGAAAGAGGGCAATCGTTGCCTTTTCGCCCATAGGTGAAAACGGCGCGGCTGTTGCTTTTGCGGTTGATGCGTCGGCTCTTCAGAAGTCGTTTACAAAGTCACTTGTTATACAGGTTATTATTCTTATTATCATATTGCTCATTGAGCTTGTAATCGACGTATTTATGTCGATGAAGATAGCGCATCCACTGAGAGTTGCATCTTACGGTCTGAAGCTTCTGAACGAAGGTGATTTGTCTACGGCACGCGAAGAGGTAAAGATTTCAAAGGATGAGACCGGGCGCCTTTTGAATTCCTATGATGAAACGAGGCGCCGGCTAAGAGAATACATTGGAGACATTGCAGAGGTGCTTTCACAGATTGCGGGCGGAAATTTAAGAGTTACTGTTGACAGAGAGTATGTTGGTGATTTTGCACAGATTAAGGAAAGCCTTGAGAGTATTGTTGATTCCATGAACAAAACGCTCGGAGGCGTTATCATGGGTGTTTCAAATCTTTCAGAGGGAGCTAAACAGGTTGAGGCTGCAAGTCAGAGTCTTGCGTCGGCAACTACCGAGCAGGCAAGTGCTGTAGTTGAGATAACGGCTTCGATGGAAAATGTCGCTAAGCATACTCTTGAAAACACGCAGAATGTCATTGATGCCGAGAAACTTGTCAGAAAGACAAGGGATGAGGCAGAGCTCCAGAATGAAAAGATGGGCCAGCTCCTTGACGCAATGACCGGAATTGAAGAAGCATCGAAGAACATTGCGCAGATAATGAAGGTCATCAACGACATTGCATTACAGACCAACATCCTTGCACTAAATGCCTCTGTGGAGGCGGCAAGAGCCGGCGAACATGGTGCGGGCTTTGCTGTTGTAGCCGGTGAAGTCAGGACGCTCGCAGGAAAGTCAGCACAAGCCGCGGCCGAGATTAACGATATGATTGAGGAAGCAATCAATAAGATCGGTGTCGGTATGAGTATCGCAAACGATACGGGAGACAGTCTGAAGACAATAGTTGATGCGGTCGAGAGAATTGCTTCAATAATGGGTGAGATAGCAAAGGCTTCCAGGCAGCAGAATGAAGCCGTCAGTCAGGTTAATTCCGGTATTGAGCAGATTTCACAGGCTGTTCAGAACAATTCCGCCATCAGTGAGGAGACGGCCGCAGCAAGCGTTGAGCTTGCAAATCAGGCGGGTTCTCTCGACAAGAAGGTGGCGTTCTACCTTCTGAGACAAAAGAAAAAGGCATAATGATTCCGGACGATAGCAAACGGACGGAAAAGGCGTAATTAATTTATAAAAGGGGCTGTAAAAAAACTCCCCTAAAAGAAAATCGCTTAGACCGTGAGGTTTAAGCGATTTTTTGGTATAATTATTTATGCCAATAATCAATCATACAACTGATGTTAATTATACAGCTAGACAGCTGAAATTACCATTGGAAATTGAAAAATTAATTGATATTTCTGATCCGAGGTGCGGGGTTTCAAGCCCCGTACCTCGTAAGGCACGAAGTGCCACTTTTATATGAGCAAGTAGCGAAGCGGATTGCGAATAGCATTGACTTGGAAAGTCTATACTGATATTTGCTATTGCCTTACGATGGAAACAGATACGAGGTATCCGTAGCTTCCGGCATTTTCAGCGGAGACCTCTATCGATCCGTTGAAGTTCGGTTTGTTCGGTGATGCTGATACAAGCGGAAGAACTTCATTATAAAGTGATTTGTCGGAAAGGGCGATTGCAAAGAAATCATGACCGGCACCGAGCATTGTATCAATGATGCTTTTCAGTTCTTCACGGTTTGAGGCATTTGGTACGGCGGCGAAGAGGCTTTTGTTTTCATCGTACAGGTCTGAGTCTGCAACCGGAAAACCGGCGTGATCCCAGATGTATCCCGAAGCTTCAAATACTGCGTCGGTAAGACAGAAGTAGTTGTGGGAGACTCTGTTCGCTCCACTGTCCGGAACGGGATCGTCGAAGGTACAGTCAACGTTGTACCATCTGCCGTCGATCAGGACCTTGTTCCAGGCGTGATCATTTCCGTTCCCGATTCCGGGGACAAAGAGGCAGGCAATATTATTTGCTTCGCAAAGGATTCTGAAGGTCTTGGCATATCCGTCACAGACGCATTTGTGATCAAGAATGCAGGCTTTTATCGTGTGACAGTATTCAGACGGTGTCAGGGTGTAGACTGTATTCGAAACGAGATAATCATGGATGTTTCTTACCGTCTGGTAATCATCTGCCGCTTTGCAGGCTGAGGCAACAGAGAAAACGGTGCTGGCACACAGCCGGTCTTCATCGGTTGCAAATGACGTGTCTCCGCCGCGAACAATATTGAGAACAGTAAGATCGTCATCGTAGAGATATCCCTTATCGACTGAAATCTGCACGCCGTAGCCGTTTACGAACTTAATTATCTCCTTATAGGTAATTGAGTCAAATGCCGGAAACTTCTGCTTCATTTCGTATTCGCTCGGAATCAGCGAAGGATTCGCAAACAGAATGGAAAAATCCGAATAGGTATTGGCCGCTAAAACAAAGGTGTCTGTAAGCTCGTTCGACGAGTAAACCTTGAAGGGAGTTGAAAGCTCATATATCGTGTCTCCCGAAGACTTGTCCTCGCAGCTGTCAATCATGTCTTGCAGACGCTTTTTTGAAGCTGCTTCTGCTGCTGAGAGAGTAACTTCGTCCTTGGGGCTCTTGGTATCTGAAGGAAGCGATTCCTGAGGAGTGCCGGTGTCTGAGCCGTTCGGTTCATCCTTTGCGGGAAGCACGGTAAGCTTGCATTTATAGACTTTGCCTTTATTTTTGGCTTTTATTACTGTTTTGCCTTCCGAAACGGCGGTCACGGTTCCTTTTGCATCGACAACGGCAATGTTCTTATTCTTTGAAACCCACTTTACTTTTCCGGAAGCGCCGATGAGCTTCATATTAAATGAAGAGCCTTCGGTGAGCTTCTCTTTCTTTGAACTCAGATTTACTGTCGCGGCAATGACTGTCTGTGCCCGGAAGAACTGACTTTCGGGAAGAAAACCTGCTGTGAGAAGAAAAGCCAGCAGGGCGGTTTTTAATATGAAGCGCCTGATTGAAGGGTGTGTTGAGTGTTCTTTCATTTCTGACCTCCGATTGTGTATTGGACTGACTGATTTCCGAATAATTGTTGCGAGAGCAGACAAAGCTGCCGTTTGATAAGAATATAATTGCTAATTGTGACATTTTGATGTCAATAGTCGGAATAGTTTATAATCGTTGACATCAAGCGTGATGTCATTGTATAATAATCACGAACGCGAATATAACCGTGGAAGTAGTATGCCGCAGAACGGAGACAGTGATGAATGGTAAATTAGATACGAAGGGAACAGTGATTATCGTCGCGCAGGTGGTGCTTTATGCAACAGGCGTTCTTTGTCTGGTTCTTGGAATTCCTGTATTGTCTGTTGCTTTGTTTGCACTTTCGGGCATTATTTCGCTGACCGGCATTTTTTTTGCAAAGCCTGCAGCCGGCACAGAGGACGTGCGCTACAAAATGGAGACGTTCGCGCCTGCCGGGAGTGATTCCGGTTTGAAGTCGTTAAACGAAAAACAGGATACGGCAGAGTTAACAGGAAATGAGGGACTGCAGGACGGAAAGCTTCTTGAAGAGCTTGAGGAGTTGAAAGCCGAGAATCAGAGGCTGAAGGATGCTAACGGATGGCTTGAACAGGGGCATGCGAAGCTCAAGGAGGATTACGAGTCTCTTCGTGAGCAGCTTGACATTATTAGCCGCAAGCCGGAAACAACTGAGCAGTGCGAACCGTCTGCGGGTCCCCAGGCTGAAGCACTTGCCGCTGAGAACGACAGGCTCAGAGAGGAATCGGCGAAGCTTAAGAGCGAGAATGCCGAGCTTAACAGGGGCGTTCTTTCTCTTCGCGAAACAAACGATGAACTGAATTCAAAGCTTAAAACACTCAGAAGCGAGCTTCTCAAAAAGTCAGAGTACGACAAAGATGCTATGGTTGCATCCGGTGCGGAATTTGGCGAAGGACAGGGTGTTGTACTTAATCGGACACCTGTCGTGAGAACGGTGCTGTTTGATGAAAAGCTTCTTAATGACAGAAGCAACATTGACATCTGCCTGACTGCAAACGATACTATCGAAGAGATGAGACCGTTTGCAAACCGTGCAGGCATCAGAATGACGGTCATTTCATCAGGAGGCCCGGTTGTTTTCAGATCAAGCGGAAAACTGATGAAGACTCTCATGCGCAACATAGTCGATAATTCGATTAAGTATATGAAGCGCGCCGGAAACATTTTCATTACAATTACGGATACCGGTGATGATGTGTTTATCGTCTGCAAGGATGACGGAATGGGAATCGATGCTGAAGAGCTCGGCTTCATTTTCGATCTGAACTTTCAGGGTTCGAATCGCGTCAGCGGAAACGGACTGGGGCTTACTCAGGCAAGAGACATTGTCAACGCCTATGGTGGTACAATCTATGCAAAGAGTTCGCCGGGAACAGGAATGGGTATCTACATACAGCTGCCTAAGAACGGATTCGGAGGTGCTTTGTGATGAAAAAGAAGACATTGACAATCATCTGCTGTCTGATCTATGTAGTTATTGCGGCCGTGGGAATTATTATTCTTTCCGGAAAAAGCGGTGGGAATAATGCGCAGAAGACTCCCGAAAAGCAGACAGAAGATAAAACGGTCCTTGAAATCAAGGAACAGGCTGAAGAGCCGGCAGTGAAGAATCCGTCCGGCACAAATGACGCTTCCGGGACCGCAAAGGAGCCTGCCGCAAAGGACACTTCTGAGACCGAAAAGGAGCCGGAGGAGTCTGACGGAAAAGTGGCTGAAGCGGAATATGAAAAGGCTTCAGGAGAAGAAGCTGAGAATGAAGCTGAGAATGAACCTGAAGCTGCAGAAGAAGCTTACGAAGAACCGGAACTTCCCGCTGGGGATGAGTCTTTGACCGAGCCGGAGCCTGTGGAGGGAACTGTAGAAGAACAGGAACTGAAATTTACTTTGAGCGCCGGTGTCTATGATTATCTGAACATCAGGGCAGAACCTTCGCTGCAGTCGGCAAAGCTTGGAAGGATACTTCCTCATCAGGTAGGAACTGTTCTTGAAGAACTCGGAGACTTTACGAGAATCAGCTTTGAAGGAATTGAGGGCTTTGTTGCCTCGCCGTACATTGTTATTGACAGGGACGGGGACGGTTTGTTTACCGATGCAGTGAATACGCAGAAGCCGGCAGCGGATATCCCGACGGCGGAGAATCAGAACTCGAAGAGCCCGGCTGATGAGACCCGGACAGATGAAAATCAGGCGTCTGAGGGCACTATGGGAACGGGAAACGGAAAGGTGATGGTCCTTATCAAGTCCCCCTGCAACATAAGGTCCGGACCGGGAATGGACTATTCGGTACTTGGGATGGCAACGGCAGGAAGTGAGTACGAATGCAGCAGCGATTTGTGTATCAGAGGTTGGAATGCGATTATCCTCAGTAATGGCAGTATCGGATACGTAGGAACGAATTATTCGGCTGTAATTTAACGGAATCGTGCACACTTTAACGCAATAAGTTGTTGTTGTGACAGAGTTGAAAACACAGTAAAATCAAGGGCGATGCCACATTTGGACAGGGCGTCGCCCTTGATTCTTCTTTTTCAATCCTCAAAAATGAGGAAAATGAAGTTCAAATTTGATGTAATCACACTATATACATTTATGGCGAAAAAAGTTAAAATTTACATAGTCCTTTTATGGGATGAATATAATATTATGTAGTGGAGGTTATTATGAGCGAAACTAAGAAAGAACTCTCTTTCTCACTGAAGTACTTATACGGTGTAGGAGACGCCGGATTCGTACTCATGAGTAACATCGAGACATTCTATTTCATGACATTCTTAACCAACGCAGCTGGTTTCTCAGCAGCTATGGCCGGTGTCATCAACTCGGTGTTCTCAATCATTGACGCATGTCTTTCATGGGTTTACGGTGGTATCATCAATGGTACCAAGGCTAAGAAGTGGGGCCGTTATCGTTCATGGCTGATCCTTCTTCCCTGGGTCGTACCTTTCATCTTCGCTTTCCAGTTCATCAGAGTCAGCGAGAATGAACTCCTTTCAGCTGTTGTAATCATCGTTGCAGCTGTTGTTTCACACTTCATCTGGAACTTCCCTTACGTAGCAAACGCAACACTCGTTGCTGTTGTTGGTAAGACTCCTGATGACAAGGCTACTCTTGCTTCATCACGTGCAACATGGAACAACATCGGTGGTATCCTTTTCTCTTACTTAGGACTTCCTTTCGCAACATTCCTTGGAACACAGATTTCCGGTGCTGACGACTTTGGTAAGTACGGTTACGCTGCAGCAGCTTTCATCCTTGGTATTGTCATGGTAATTACTTACTGGGCACACTTCAAGATGACAGACGGCTACGAGGAAATCGAAAGTGATGGCGCTCCCGCAGCTAACAAGAACAAGATCAACATCGGTGAGATGTTCTCATCACTCTTCAAGAATCCTCAGCTCATCATCCTTATCCTTGCTGACCTTGCTAAGTGGTGTGTAAAGTTCGTTACAGCGGCTTCAGCTATTTACTACTTCCGTGATGCAGCCGGCAACCCCGGTCTCATGACAGCTTATTCATTAGCAATCGGTATCTCCGCAGCAGTTGGTGCTTTCGTTGCTCGTTTCGTATGTTCAAAGTTATCATCACGTACAGCAATGATCGTTTCCCTTCTTGCTATGGGTGTATTCCTTCTCATCGCATTCTTCGGATATGCTAATCCTATCATGGTTATCGTATTCATCTGCCTTGCACAGATTTTCTACGGTGTTGCTTTCGCAGCAGCTCCTGCTCTTTACGCAGATACAGTTGTTTACACAACATGGAAGACCGGAAAGAACGCAGCTGGTTGGATTATGGGTCTCCAGAACCTTCCTCTTAAGATAGCTGTTTTCCTTCGTGGTACAATCGTTTCTGCATGTCTCGTTGCTGCAGATTATGATAACGTAATGGCAAGCGGTGTTAAGTATGTTGGAACCGCTATTTACGACGGTGCAGCTCGTCAGTCAATGACCTACGCACTCTGCCTCGTACCCGCTATCTTCTGCTTCGTTGGTGCTGTTCTTGTCCTTGTTGGATTCAAGATCACCAAGGAGAAGGTTGCTCAGTGCCAGGCTGAGATCGATGCTAAGGG
Organism: Lachnospiraceae bacterium; assembly: GCA_045617405.1. Lineage (GTDB taxonomy): Bacteria > Bacillota > Clostridia > Lachnospirales > Lachnospiraceae > JAZLIL01. The sequence continues at coordinate 21,474 of JAZLIL010000005.1, forward strand.
CTGATCTTAAGCTAATCGGTTGAAATAACCAAATGAACGATTTCCCCTCTCCCTAGGGAGAGGGTTTTTTTTGAAATTAGAGCGAAACGTTACGCTTTTCTTCTTGCAATCGTATTTGAATCGTGATAACATGATTTAGAGAGAACGTAACGTTACGCACAGGAAAAGCTTTCGTTTATGTGGAGGTAGTCTATGAGAATTGGTCAGGGTTATGACGTTCACAGATTGTCAGTTGGCAGGAAGCTGATTCTTGGCGGCGAAGAGATTGTGCATGACAAGGGTCTTGACGGTCATTCCGATGCAGATGTTCTGGTTCATGCGATTATGGATGCTCTTCTCGGTGCAGCCGCACTTGGTGATATCGGAAAGCATTTTCCGGATAGCGATGAGCACTATCGCGGGATTTCAAGCATTGAGCTTCTGAGACGTGTCGGGAGTATGTTAGGAGAGTACGGCTACGATGTGGTCAACATTGATTCAACGGTTATTGCACAGAGGCCAAAGCTTTCTTGCTACATTACACTTATGAGGAAGAACATTGCTGATGCTCTTTCCATAGAAGTTGAGAGAGTCAGTGTTAAGGCTACGACTGAGGAAGGTCTTGGATTTACAGGAGTCTGTGAAGGAATTGCGGCTCAGGCTGTGTGTCTTATCGAAGAAAGAAATTCTTTATGATAATTTTGCCTTCGGGCTATTGATATGAGGTGAAGTGAACGATGGATAAGAATCTGGTAAGAATGAAGGAAGGCTTTGACAAAGTGTTCGATGGCGGTGATGCCTATGGATTTTTCGCACCCGGACGCGTAAACCTGATTGGAGAACACACAGACTACAACGGCGGTCATGTGTTTCCCTGCGCTCTTACTATAGGTACCTATGCCATTGCAAGACTTCGTGATGACAGAATGCTGAGGTTCTACTCCGAGAATTTTGCCGATGAGGGGATTTATGAATCATCGCTTGATAATATCGCGTATGATAAGAAGAACGGATGGACCAATTACTGTCTTGGCGTAATTGACATCTTTATTAAGCAGGGATATGCAATTGACCGCGGAGTTGATTTCTACTGTTTCGGTGACATTCCTTCTGGAGCAGGGCTTTCTTCTTCGGCATCACTTGAGGTATTAACAGGCAAGGTGCTTAAAGAGTTGTTTAACATTGACATTGACATGATTTCTGTCGCCAGGATCGGGCAGAGTGCAGAGAACGATTTTGTCGGGATGAATTGCGGTATCATGGATCAGTTTGCATCAGCAATGGGAAAGAAGGATTCTGCGATTTTCCTTGACACGTCGGATCTTTCTTATGAGTATGCACCGATTGCTCTCGACGGTTATAAGATTGTCATAGCCAACACCAACAAACCGCACAAGCTCACTGACTCCAAGTACAACGAGAGAAGGTCGGAGTGCGAAGAGGCTCTTGATCAGATTAGGAAGGACGCAGCAGTCAATTCTCTCGGAGAGCTTGACGAGGCCGGCTTTGAGGGTTTAAAGAAACTGATAAAACGTGATGTTTGTATTAAGCGCGCACGGCACGCTGTTTTTGAAAACCTGCGTACGATTGAAGCCGTTATGGCACTTAAGGCCGGGGATCTTGTAAAATTCGGCAAGCTGATGAATGAATCCCATGTTTCGCTCAGAGATGATTATGAGGTTACGGGCGTTGAACTTGACACACTTGCACTTCTTGCATGGAATCAGGAGGGCGTTCTCGGATCGAGAATGACGGGGGCAGGTTTTGGCGGATGCACAGTCAGCCTTGTAAAGGATGAATGTCTTGACAGCTTTATTGAAAATGTTGGCAAAGAGTATTATGATAAGATAGGCTATGCCGCAGCGTTCTATGTTGTCGAGATTGGTGACGGTCCTGTTGCATTTGGCAGGGTTTAGGAAACTGCGCGGGAATCCTCGGCAATTCACTTACGATGCAGTTCACGAAGTGAATCGGTACACTTCCATTTGGCAGTCTGAATTCTGACAGGCTGTACGAAAGAAGCTTGGTATGGCCACGGGAGGTTTTTGTGGGCATTATCGTTTTTTTTAAGGAAGAAATGCAGGTTATCAAGGAGCGGGACCCTGCAATCAAAACAAATATGGAGGTACTGCTTTATCCGAGCTTCAAGGCGATAATCCGCCACAGAATTGCTCATAAACTCTACCTCAGAAAGCACTATTTTCTTGCAAGATTCATATCTCAGAGAACCGTAAGAAAAACAGGCATTGAAATTCATCCGGGTGCAAGAATCGGAAAGGGTTTTTTTATTGATCACGGAAGCGGAGTAATCATCGGAGAAACGGCAATTGTCGGGGACAACGTTACCCTTTATCAGGGAGTTACGCTCGGAGGTACAGGCAAGGAAACCGGCAAGCGTCATCCGACCATAGGCGACAATGTCATGATAAGTGCCGGCGCGAAGGTTCTGGGCTCATTTACAGTCGGCGAAAATTCTAAAATCGGAGCCGGTTCAGTCGTTCTTCACGAGGTTCCACCCAATTCTACTGTTGTAGGCGTCCCCGGGCGCGTGGTCAAGCGCGACAATGTCAAGCTTCCTCGCGAAGAACTTGACCAGACGAATCTGCCTGACCCCGTCAAGGCCGACATCGACCGCCTGAAAGAAGAAAACCGCGAACTTCGCGAAATCATCGACAGCATAATCAAAAGACTTAACTGAGCGACAAAGCTTGCGGGAATGATTAATCCATGCAAGCTTTGATTCATTTACCCAGACTCGAACGGTACTTGGAGCTTTTGAAAATTTGTCAGCGCGCACATTATGTGCTGCGAACGGTGTCGGGTTAAGCTGCAGAAAATGAGCCGCTCGCTTCCCGCCCCGGCGGAAAAATGGATTGACATAAAGGCAGGAGTGAATATATCATTATAGTCGTTGAGACCGGACAGGTTTTCCGGGTCATCATTTTGAAGACTGAAAGGAACACTACAGCATGAAAATCTACAATTCACTTTCAAGACAGATAGAAGAATTCGTACCGAACGTGGAAGGCAGGGTGAACATGTACACCTGCGGTCCCACGGTTTATCATTTTGCACACATCGGAAACCTCAGAAGCTACATTATGGAGGATGTTCTCGAAAAGACATTACGTTACGTCGGGTATGATGTAAAGAGAGTTATGAACATAACTGATGTCGGACATCTTGCAAGCGACGCCGATACCGGTGAGGACAAGATGCTTGCCGGAGCTAAGCGCGAGCACAAGAGTGTTATGGAGATTGCAAAATTCTACACAGATGCTTTCTTTGCGGATGCCGCAAAGCTGAATATCAAGTATCCCGATGTTGTTGAGCCTGCAACACACTGCATTCCGGAGTTTATTAAGATGATAGAAGTCCTTCTTGAGAATGGCTGCGCTTACCTGGCAGGAGAGAACGTTTACTTTGATACGTCAAAGCTTCGGGAATACTATGTTTTCGGCAATCAGTCGGAAGAAGAGCTTATGGTCGGAGTCAGGGACAGCGTTGACGAGGACACAAACAAAAGAAATAAGAACGATTTTGTTCTCTGGTTCACAAAATCAAAGTTTGAGGATCAGGCGCTCAAGTGGGATTCTCCCTGGGGCGTAGGTTATCCCGGATGGCACATCGAGTGCTCTGCAATCAGCATCAAGCATCTCGGCGAGTATATGGACATTCATTGCGGCGGGGGTGGGAATATGTTCCCGCATCACACAAATGAGATTGCCCAGAGTGAGTCTTTCCTCGGACATAAGTGGTGCAATTACTGGTTTCATGTGCATCATCTTAATGACAGAAACGGAAAGATGAGCAAGTCAAAGGGCGGTATTCTGACTGTATCTACTCTTGTAGAAAAAGGATACGATCCGCTGGCATACAGAATGTACTGCCTTCAGTCACACTACAGGAAGCCTCTCGAGTTTTCGTATGAGCTTCTCGATCAGAGCGTGGCTGCCTACACGAAGCTAAAGAAGCGCATAGCATCTCTTAAGGCTGACGGTGCGGTTGATACTAACGCATTTGATGAGCAGAAAGCACGTTTTGTCGAGGCACTTTCAAACGATATCAACACCGCCTCGGCACTTACATGTGTGTATGACGTACTGAAGGCTGACACGAATGACGCTACAAAGCTTGCACTTATAAAGAGCTTTGATGAAGTTCTTTCTCTTGACCTTACCGTTCTCAAGGAAACGGCAAAGACTGATGAGCATGAGGGAGAGGATTCTGAGCTTGTCGCATTTGTTGATGGAAAGATTGAGGAGAGAAAGGCAGCAAAGAAGGAGAAGAACTTCGTGCTTGCCGATGCAATCAGGGCAGAGCTTCTTGACAAGGGTATTGTAATCGAAGACACCAGGGAAGGCGTCAAGT
>JAZLIL010000006.1:0-15320 GCA_045617405.1 Lachnospiraceae bacterium
CTCCTGCGCTGCTGCCTCTCTCTTTATCGCCCTGCTTCCGCCCCCTGTGCCGCCGGCTGCGCCAATGTCCTGACCGGCTGCTGCAAGAATAAGCGCTTTAAACTCATCTCTTGTAACTGCCTTCTGCGGATTCTTCAGAATCTTTTTCGCATTGAACATTTCGCCGTCCAAAAGCTTCATCGTTGAAAGCCACTTGACGTTTTTCTTCGCATTGCCTGCAGCCTTCGCCGCAACATGCGGCATGCAGCAGCATATGAGAAGTACTGCGAGCATCACTGTGAAAATTCCTGTACTCTTTTTCATTATTATCCCCTCTCAAAAAGATTTGACTGATTGAGTTGTTACTACTTTGAAATACCGGCAATACTGAAGTAGCGTTTCTGTTCGCCACCTGAAACGCGCACATAATCAGAGGAATCATGATTCGTCATGTACCACCAACCGTATTTCCCATCACTGTCAAAATCGACATTTACACGATAGCCGTAATCAATTGGATTCTCCGGATTTGTTTTGTCAGTAACCATAAACGCAAACTGATTTTCCTGATAGACGTCCAGTCCTAATGCCTTAAAACCGCTTCCGATCACCTCAAACGGTACTGCAGTATTGGACGGCGTTCCTTCCATGCAGTTTTCGATGTTAATCGGGGATGCCTTATCAAAAATTACATTAACACTGTTTTCCCAGATTCTGTTTGAACCGGAAATGTTGTTGCCGTTTGCAGCATAGACAATCGCCCTTGTATGATTGTAATTATCGAAGCTGTTTATCTTTCCGCTGCTGTAAATCTGCAGATAGTTTTTCATGGCGCGCTTCTTCATAAGAGCGCCTTCATCAGCAGCAATATCTCTGTCTCCGACGAGCACTGCTACAGCACTTCCGCTCGCCGCGACCTCAGTTTTGACATTTATGATGGCTCCTGCGGTAATCTGTGCCAGACCGTTATCAAATCTCACCACTTCTTCACCCAGGGCCGGTTCGTCAAGCATCAGAATTCTGATTCCGACTGCCTCAGCACGATTATTGATCGGGTCTGTCGTTTGCTGGTAAACATTGAGCTTTGTCTTTTTGGGCTCGGGGTCTCCCGCATAAGAAGGGATACCTGTCGGCTCTGACTCGAGTTTATATTCAGTCCACGAAGGATAATTTATTATTTCATTAAGACACAGATTTGTATTGATGCCGAGTTCGAAGCAGGTATCATCTACACTCTGATTGTCCATAAGTGTACCGTAGGTATCAATTCTTATTGGAGTCGCTCCGGCATATTCATATTGATTAGCAAAAACACTCTGCCAGTCTCTGTTTGCACTGACCATTGTCTTATCTCTGCCGTTCGTTTTGCTATAGAATATGCATTCATAGAGTTCCAGGTACTCTTCGAGTTTGTTATTTACTAAGTCTTCCCGCACACTTTCATCATAAGACTCTATCGGCAGGGACAGCATTCTGATTGCCTCACTGTGATCACCGGCATTAAGACTGAAAATTGTTCTTACTGCCGATATTGCTCTTAACGAACCACGATTGAAGATTCCGGTCGAAAATTCCTCGTTGATTCCAAACTGGCAGTCCAGAATATCAAGCTCAAATCGTAATTCGCTTGGCTTTGTACCTTTTGAATCCGGCATAATACTGATACAGACAGGTGCAGTATCATCGCTAATGTTAATGCTACTTGAAGAAGGAACCTCTAAAATGCATTTATCAAGGCTGACATGCCTGTTAATACTATCGATACGGATTCCCGCAGTGTTGCATCCGCTGATAATGAAATTGGTTTCTCTTACGTAACAGTTTCCGGTGAAGCTTGAACCTAAGACAGTATTCAAAGAATCCTCGACGGAAAGAACCGAAGCCCTACTGCAGCCCAAATCCACTGTCGCTTTACACTTTTCGAGATTCACTGTTGCCTTTTCGCCGACAGACCTGACTGCCGCGGGAGCCTCAACCTTTGATGACAAACCTGCCCCGTCAGTCACAGGCTTAACATTTATTTCCGTCCCGTAGATTATCAGCGCTGTATTCTGTTCAGCCTCTGCAAGGCAGAAGCCTTCGAGCAAATCTGCTTTACAATCGTAAATACTTACAGTATTCTCTCCGGCGCTTACGAGTCCTGCCGTCGCGGGCAGAGGCGAACTGATGCACCGTGTTTCAAGGCGTCCCTCCTCTGCATTCCCCGAAGAACCTGAAACAGACCTCACATTGATGTCACGAAGTGTCAGGTTCATCGAAGTTTCAATCCCGACAGTCTGCTTATTATCGCCCGGATGCTGCATAAATATTACAGCTCCGGCCTTCGTAAGGTCGTCTCCGAAATCGGTTATCATCAGACCACCCATACTGTTTTTGATTGCCGGTGCACTGCCAGCTGCGGCATTTCCCGTTTCTACAGTAAGCATCCATCCGTTCAGGTACACTACCTTAGACGTTCCAACCTTCACAGGGTTGATGTCCGATACATTTGCATCCCTGATGAGGATAATATACTCGGAATCAATCATTTTGTCAGTCCTTACAAGTGAAAGTGCATCACCAAGACTCATTACAACCGAATCGTTTACAATACATTCACAGCCGTTTGGAACGTCAGAAGGATCTATTATTCTGTCCGGACTCTCCTTAATATACTTAACCTTTACCGTAATGTCTCTGTCGAGCTTCTTTGCAAAATAATCCTTTAAATCTCCTTCAAAAAGGAATACCGGACGCTTTCCTTCAGGCATATTCTCCCACGTATCTGATAAAAGATTATCCAGATCACTAATACTGTTTATTGCCGAAAGATAGGATTGCGCAATAACCTTACCGGTTACGTCTTCAACAGCAGTAACCTTGTAAGCCGTTTCAAATGGCTGCCCTGTTACATAGTTTCCGGAAGCATTGAAATTCTTGCAGCCTAGCGGAATAATCACCCTGTTAAGGCACTTTCCCGTATTCGAATCGACTGAGGCATCATTACTGACAGGATTCTTTATTCCTGCAAGGTCTGCAGTTGCTTCTATATCAAGAACGGCATTCTTAATGATACGCGCCCCTGAACCGTCAGTGCTGTTGTTCATGTTACAAGAAGCATATTCCTGAGAAGACTTGTTCGTAAAACTGCCTTCGTTTACAAACTCTTCCGCAATGAATGTATATCCGGAGTTTTTGACAGTTCCTTTATTGACTAATCCGAAGTAGAAGAACGCATCGCCCTCATTGATAAGCGTTCCGCCGGCTTCAACAGATACTTTTCCGCTGAAGATTACCCATGCATCTAAGGGAATTGTAAGAGTACAGCCGTTCTTAACAACAACTTCTTCCGAACCACCGACCGAATAAACTTTCACATCAAGTCCGGTATCAAAAAGCTGTGCCGGATGAACGTTTATCTGTCCGTTATTATCAAATACATTAGTAAAGCAGGCCTTAGGATTGATTACCTCTCCGAAAGGCTTTCCACCTGACAGAATCTGCGCATTAAGTTCCTTTGCCGAAATATCGGCATCTTCGGGAGTCTCGGGCAGAGCCGGATCATTACCGCTTCCTGTTCCACTTCCTGTTCCGCTTCCGGTGCCGCTTCCTGTTCCGTTTCCGCTGTCACTTCCTGTTCCGCTTCCGCTGTCACTTCCTGTTCCGCTTCCGCTGCTCGATTCGGAGCCGGAAGCGCTTTCCTCGCTCTTCTTATTCACATCACCTGTGTTGGAATCTTTCTCGTCTGCAGCCGGTTTTTCTTCAATCAACGACTTGCCGGATTCACCGCCGGCTCTGTCGCTTGCTGAGGCTTCTTCCTTTGACGCTGCCACAGCCTTTAAAGCTTCCTCGGACTTCGACGGTGCAACCTTCTCTGCGGCCTTTTCAATTTTAGCCTTTTCACCGGGAGCCACACCGCTCTGCTCCTTTGCGAGAGCCTTATCCTCAGCTATCGATTTCTCAATGCTGTTGATAGTTTCTTCCTGCCTTTGTTCTGCCTCTTCGATCAGCTTTGCTACAGCCTCTGCGCCTCCGAGAGTCTCAGCGAAGGCTTCTCCGACTCTTTCAGAATTAACGATTTCTTTAATAACATCAGGTGTCTTTTCCTTTAAAATGCTGTCTAAATCTACCTTTTTAACAGCAATCTCGGGCTTTTCACCTGCTGCGGGATTATTCTTTACTTCTGCAAGCTCTGAGCTAACTACTTCAAGTCCTTCACCGGCAGTAATTGTTGTAAAAGCAGCCTGTTCGCCGCTTCCGATAGTCATGTCGCACACACCTTCAACAAGGCCGGCCTGCTCTTTTCTTTCGCCGCCTTCCGATACACTCGAGCTTACTAATCCGTATGTTCCGAGAATACCCATCGTAATGTTTGACGTGCAGACATTAAACTCCTCATCGGGCTTCACCTTGCTCTTAACATCAAAGGTGATTTCACCCTTGTCAAGGTAGATAGAACTGCTGCTGCCCTTCTTATCCACTCTGATCTTTGTGTTTGCCGTCATCATGATGGCCTTCGAATCATCTACCGACAGATATGCCTTGGTATTATTTCCGGATTCCAAAGTATATCCGTTGTAGATTATCATTCCTTCCTTTGCCGTTACAGTCTTTCCGCTGTCATTCTTAACAGTCAGACTGCTTCCGCTGAAGGAATCAAGCTTGATGCTCTTTGCTTTGACACTTTTAAACCATGACTTTTCGTTGATCGTCTTCGCAAAAATCACACCCGAAGAAGACGTTACAACAAACGCCAGTGTCATAAGCACAGCGATGAATTTCTTGATCGTTCTGCTCATAGTTTCTACTCTCCTTTTTTCCCACTACTATATGCTTAATCTATTGCTCCGTTATCCGGAATAATTTTGAAGTTATTTGCAGCCGGTCCCACAGGTTGTCTGCACATAATGCCGCTTACTTCATATTGGCAAATTCAAAGTACTTTGAAGTTTCACTACTGTCAGGAGTTCCCGGATTCTCACCGTTTACGCTAATGACAGCGGAACCATACATGCATGCTGACTGACTCTTTTCTCATTTCCGTTTTGCCTATTCGTTCACATTCCTGATGTAAGAATCAAGTGCCTTAACATAACGGACATCTAGCTTTCCCTCTTCGACCATTTCGTACAGGATGCCGATAGCCCTGTCAATCGGCATCGGCTTCTTGTACGGCCTGTCAGTTGAAATCAGGGAATCAAAAATATCAAGTACTGTAAGAAGCTTCGCGCCCTCCGGTATCTCGTCCCCCTTCAGTCCCTTCGGATAGCCGCTTCCGTCGATGTACTCATGATGTGCCGACGCAATTGCCGGAACATCCTTCAGCTTGTTTCCAAAGTAAACCTTCTCAAGAAGCCTTGCGGTAATTGAAACATGCTCCTCAACAATCTTTCTCTCGTCAGCTGTCAGCGTGCCCCGCCTGATGAGAAGCTGTTCATGCTCGGTCGCGGTAATAAGCTTTACTCTTTCAAGCTCGCCCGTTTCAATGTTCTTGACATCGTACTCTTTGTTGGCAAGCTCCTCAATCTTTGCCACCGTCTCATCATCAAGAAATCCCAGATTGTCAACCCGCTTAATAAGCTCCCTCGCGGAGATGATGTAAGCTTCCTCCTTCTCGAACTCTTCCTTTGTGATTATGCCCTCGTACATGTCGATTTTCAGCTTGCAACCGGCAAGTTCAAATCTTGTCAGCACCTTTGAAAGTCCTTCTCCGAGTCTCGTTGACTTGTTGATGATTTCAATCGGCGTAATCAGCTTTCCGATGTCATGAAGCTTTGCCGCCATAACGACCTGTTCGACGTAATCCTTTGTAAAATGAATGCTGCTCCTGCCTGCCTTATACTCGCTGTCAAGATACTTAAGCACTTCTTTGCTGTAATTAGCCACATTGTTTGTGTGGTTTGCGTTATATGGTGTTCTCTCATCAATTGCTGCAGTGAAGGTACGAACCATGGAATCGAGAAGCATGCTCATGTCGTTCATATACTTCATGTTTGCAAGTGTAATCGTCGCTTCGGATGCAAGCGAGAAAATGATAAACTCAAACACGGAATCAAAAGGAATGACTTCACCGTTTTCATCAAGTGCGTTAATCAGCTGAATAACTCCGAGAACGTCATTTTCATGGCTGATAAGCGGAATCACGAGCATCGACTTTGTCCTGTAGCCGTTGATCTTATCGTACTTTTTCGGTCCCTTGAAATCGAACTTCGCGCTCTCGTAGACGTCTTCGATGTTGATGACCTCACGGTGAATTGCGCTGTAGGCGCAGACGTTCTCATCATGAAGCGGAACCGGGGGCAGATTGACGGTTTCTCCGCCGCCGCCAGAATAGGTGCCCATACTGTGGTTGCACATGATTTTGAAACGCAGCATATCGTTCTCGAGAACATAGAGTGTTCCGCCGTCGCAGTGCGTGATGTTCATGGACTCGGTCAGGATAAGCTCAAGGAGCCTGTTGTAGTCCTTCTCTGATGTCAGTGCTATTCCGATTTTCAGGATTTTATCAAGATCTTCAGTGATTATCATATGCAAACCGTCCGTGTACAGAATCTGTGTTACATGTATCTAAAAGCCTTTACGCTAAATTGTCTTGTATTTTGCTTGCAGGAATTATTCTCTTCGGGCATTTTGATTGCGGTCATATATCATGATGGCAATACTGCGGTGCATTCAAACTGTCCAAAGCAGGTGCCGGACTCAGGTGGTCTTTTCCGCTGTGTACCAGTCGCGCTTCTCCCATACCCCGTCAATCAGCATCTGCGTTACCGTGAAAATCTCAAGATCCTCCGACTTTCCCTTCAGTTTAATCTTCCCAAGCGATTCAGCCTTTACCCTGTCACGAAGGACATTGTAGACGTGGTCGCTGATCAGGATGTTTCCCGGACCGGCATTGGCCTCAAGTCTTGCCGCCGTGTTGACCGTGTTTCCGATTGCCGTGTAGTCCATTCTCATGCTGTTTCCGATGTTTCCGACGACTGCCTTTCCGCAATGAACTCCGATACCGAAGTTGACGCTGCGGCCGTACTTCTCAAGAAGCATCTCACCGAGCTCCTTAGAGCCCTTGGCCATGTCCCAGCCTGTCTTTACAGCCTTGAAGATGTAATCATCAAGCTTCATCGGCGCGTTATAGATTGCCATGGTCGCGTCACCGATAAACTTGTCAAGAGTACCTCCGTTCTTAAGGATACAGCTTGTTGTAAGATTCAGGTAATTGTTAAGAAGTTCCACAACAGCCGGCGGATCAAGGAGCTCAGACATCGGAGTAAAGCCTCTGATGTCGACAAAAAGTGCCGCAATATCAGTCATCCTGCCGCCAAGCTCAAGAGTCTCAACGCCCTCCTTCATAATCTCATCAACTACCTGAGGAGCTACGTACTTCTTGAAGGTGTTCATAACCTGAAGCTTTTCAAGACGTGCGGTAATGTAATTAATAGCAACAACTGCGATGTATATCGAAACTATGAAAAGCGGTACATATACCACCTGCAGAATCGGTCCTGCCCTAAATACAAGCTTTGCTGCCCCGACATATCCGCATGCAGCAACCGCACAGATTATTGTCGCAATTCCGATTCTTACGCACCTGAACACAAGGATGCAGGCCACACACACAACAAGCAGAATCACCGCCTGAATAAGGTTTGAAACAGGGGTGTGGAATGATTTTCTGATGAGAGCCTTGATCGCATTTCCGTGAATCTCAACACCGTACATGTCGGCGCCGTGATCGATTGATGTAAGGAAACTATCGGCAAGTCCCTGTGCATAAGGGCCCACAAGAACAATGGTATCGGAAAAATCAACACTGTCGAGTTCACCGTCAAGAAGATCGCTGATTGAATAGCTTTCAATGGAGCCGGGTCCTCCCGAGTACTCAAGATACCACGAGCCGGCACCGAAAAGATCCGGAAGCTCGCTAAGCTCTTCAAGCCTTCCCGTCTTCTCAAGATACATTTTGTAGCAGGCTAACGAAAGGCTGTCGGCAACACTTCCGTCGGGAAGTTCAAGCTGAAGGAGAGACGATCTTGCGACACCGTCATTTGAAAGGAAGTTGTTCATAAAACCTCTTTCAACGACACCGTCAAGCTCGTCGAAAGGAACCTTGTAGTCCTCAACAACATCGGAATGATAGGTCAGCGTATCAACATCAATCTCGCTTCCGAATGATGCCATCGTACCCATGACGATGTTGTCATAGTTCGATGCTGCCTCAGCAAGAAGCATATCATCCTCATAGTCCTTGTAGCCCATGAACAGAATATCAAAACCAATGACAGCAGGTGCTCCCTGCGGAGAATTGTTCAGTCTGTCAATAAGTGATGCATAGACTGACCTTGTCCAGGTTGAATACTGGCCGAGTTCGGCAATGGATTTGTCATCAATGCCGAGGATAATTACATTTCTCTCGGGAGTCTTTGTTCCCTGGTAGAGGTAGTCGGAAAGGACAGTGTTGAAATAAGCAAAAGCGTTGAAATAGCACAGAAGTACCATCACTAAACAGGCTGCCGCCGCCAGTATTTTTCTCCACAGTCCTTTAACCTTCTTCATGCTTTTCTCTCCCTGCTCCCTGTTACTGACAAATTAATTAAATCATAAATAAACTTTGCTGGATGTTCTGTTCTTCCTCCGGTACATCAGAACGCTTTATTCTGCCTTTCGCTCCTTACTGCAGAAGCACTGTTTTCTGCCTTTTGCCGCTTGCTGCTAAAACGCTGCTTTCTGCCTTTTGCCGCTTGCTGCAAAAACGCTGCTTTCTGCCTTTTGACACTTGCTGCAAAAACGCTGTCTGAGGCTTTTCTACTTACCGCAGCAGAACTTGTACTTCTTGCCGCTGCCGCAAGGGCAGGGATCATTTCTGCCGATCTTCTTTTCGTTGATTACTGTTCCGGACTTCTTCTGCTCCCTGTAGAGTTCCTTACGTCTCTCTGCCGTCAGGATCGGCTCCCACTCGGGAAGCTCATAGAGCCAGTCCGCTTTGCACTTTACCATGTTGTAATAGAGCTTCTCGGGATCAAAACCGAGGCTGACCGTCGTCTCAAGTGTCATGTTCTCGATGTCATTGGCCTCTTTAAGTGAATCGTTGATTCCATCAAGGAATCCGACCATGAACTGCTCAGAAAGGTCATACTTTTCTGCAAGCTCTGCAACGGTACCCTCTACTGCTTCAGGGTATCCTGAAAGAAGCTTTTTGTAGACTCCCTTCTCAATTTCAAAGTACTCGTTCCAGAATCGCTGTGAAGCAGCAGGATCCTGTGATTCGCCGTAAGCAAAATTTCTCCAATTCTCAAGTAAGCTCATTACTTATTTCTTTCTCCTTATAACATGTCTTTGTATAATGAATAAGTAGACAGCGCATATGTCTACTTATAGATAATACACAATTATATTCTTTTTGCATCACTAATACAAGGTATTTATTGGAAATAAAAATCCCCGTGAAATTGCCTATTCGTGAGCCTGTGCAGCGGCCGTCTTCTCTGCAAGTTCAGAAAGTCTCTGATCAAATCTTTCCTCATTGACTTCAGGAAGAATATCAACCTTTCCGCCATACTGTCTGAGAGTATCCGCGAAAACGTCAAATTTCTTCACGTCGTGAATCCTCTGGAAGAGTCCCAGTTTGACTGCATATTCTTTGTAGGCAAGAAGCTTCTTCAGTTTTTCCTGATCTATTTTCTCCATGACCTTTGAGCTCGAGAAACAGTCACGCTCGATCTCTGAGATTTGCCTGTACTCTAAAGAGTACTCATACGCCATATTGAAAAGATCATGATAGCTGATCGGCTCATGACGCATTGACTCGACCCTCTCCAAGGTCTTGTCCATCCTTTCCGTAACCTCTGATACCTTTTCTTCAAGCTCCGGCTCACTGTAGTCCCTCACATCGGCCGGTGCTGCATCCTTCAACCTGATCAGACTTGTACGAGTTGCGTTCCTGTCCCGGGAAAACCGTCTGTCTTCCTTTTCCTTATCTCTGAACGCCAATTCACTTAACTTCTCATATTTTTTCTCAACCTCATAATATGCTGAAATCTGCTGTTCTATAAAAAAACCGTTTTCAAAAACAGTTCTATACCCGGAAAGGGAATCTCCTCCTTTTACTAACTCACCTTCAAAGCGATAATTTGCTTCTACTTCGCCGTACTTCTCCCTAAGTTCCTCATATTTAGCCGCCATCTCTTCATCATGTCTGTCCATCCTCTTCAATGCTTTAAGACGTCCGGCTGTAAAACCGGCATAACGAACACCTCTGTCAGCACTCCTACTGCCACCGACGAAATCTCTTAAAGCCTCCCGTCGGAGCTCCTCATCATTATAATATTCAAACCTCGGGCCATTACTTAGATGCTGACTAATGAAGGGTTTCATTTCAGGACTCAGCTTCCTGTCGCGATTGCCCTCTGCGTCAAAATACTCGAGATCCATACTTACACCCTCTGACTTTACAATAGCAAATGACGCGAGACGCTCCCTGATCACAGAGAGATACTCAATTCCCCTCTCTATCTGTATCTTCTTTTTTTCGTCAAGCCCGAGAAGATCGGCGACAGACTTCCCTTCCGAATTCTTTGTTGCCTTGGCGAGTTGATATGAACGTCTTCCAGACAGATCGAGTCTCGTTACCTGCTCGTAGTAATCCATCATCTGCATCTCCGGAAGATACGCTATCTTATCAATGAGAGGAAGTAATTCGTCAATAAAATCCGAACATTTTTGAGTCAGTGTCGAAGCTGCCTTTTCAAAATATCTGTCCTTTGTCTTTTTTGCTTCTTCAGCATCAGGATCTTCAATTTCATGTTTAACCTTATGAATAAGGTCGCAGTAGTATCGCTCCCGAACAACTGCATTCTGCTCCTCTTCCGACATCGATTCATCGATCCTGTACATTATCTCGGATTTGAACTCCTCATTGAAGATCCAGGGTATCTCATCGGGCTCAGGAAGATCAGTTGCCCTGAAGCGCGCGATTGCCTGCTCTGCGATCGTTTCCTTTTCGGTATAGAACGTATCGACAAGACGCGCCTGCTCCTTCCTTTTGCTTTTCTCAGCTTCGATCTTCTCCGTTCTTTCCACGCTGCTTATACTTCTAAGCATGTCCTTAAACGCGCCCTTGTAGTCGTCGGCAATCTCACGTTCTGCCTCAATGTCAGTTTCTTCATCGATCAGATTTCCTTCGGCATCAACACCGTTCGCACGAAGAGTCGCATCAAGCGTCCTGGTAAACGCCTCACGCATTGAATAGAGATCCTCAAGCTTTGTATAGAGCTCAATGTCAAGCTTTGCATACGCTGCAGGCTGAGTGTCTCTGTATTTTGCGATCTGGTCAAGACATTCCTTGATGAGCATGCACTTTTTTACATCGAAATGCTCATGCTTTCTGTCAAGCGTGAGATCAAAAATATCCTCAGGGATCTTCAGATTAGAGAATTTTCTAAGAAGTACAAGATCTTCCTCTGATGCCGTCTCATGAAGATATTCATCCGAAGCCCTGTCACGAAATTGTTCCACATGCTCCGCTTTCCCCCTTGCATCGAGCTTTTTCCTTCTTTTTATCGACGAAATGAGACCTTCGGTCTGATCAGTGGCCGAGGCACCATACTTCTTCCTTGCCTTCTTTTTTCGTTCAAGTGCCTCCTCTTGTGCCTTCTTTTTGTCCTTCTCGGACATATTTTCGTCCAGTCGCATATCCTGATAGGTGTCAGCAGATGTGATCTCGTCATAATGCTCACTTAGCTCATCTCTTGTTGAGATCAAATCTTCAGACAATTCATCCTGCCTTTGATCAAAAGCCTCCTCTGACAGAAGTGATACGGTAAGACTTTCAGAAAGATCACCGGCTGCCGCAAGCTTCTCCTGCGCATTCCTTTCAATCCTTGCCTGTAAAAAATCATCAAATGTCCCTGCCATAGCGCCTCCTCATATAATCAAGTGTTTTATATTGAAAATTCAAGGCTTTATAACCTTTCATATCTCCTTTAAAATCAATAGGACAAGTAGCTTTTACAAATCATTCCTAAAGATCATCGTAGATAAGTGAATAAGCTCCATAAATCGCCGCTCCGAGATTCAGGGTGTACCTAACGTAGTGGGTCACATCCGCATCGGGAAGAATCTTTCTGCAAAGTCCGCTGCTGACTTTATCGATGGCTGCAATTCTAAGAATCATGTCAGGCGATAAAATTTCAACAGCCGCCTTGGCTGCTGTGTAGAACATTTTGACAGCCTGCATCGGTTTTGAAGAGATTGAGATGCAATAGTCAAGATCAAGAAATTCTCCAGTGTTTGCAGCAAGAAGTATACCGTCTATCTCACCGTCACTGAAAGCAGCAACGCTGATATCATTATTAAATCGTGATTTATTAATCGGCAGACTTGTGTAGACATCATACCTTCCGGCTATTTTATTGGAAAAACGCCGCAGACCAACATCAGATACCTCCCTTAGCGGCAGGCAGTCAGAGATTGAGATGTTTTTGCTTAGAAATGCACACTCCCTGAGCTTCTCAAGTGTGATCACAAAATTGTTCTGTTCAGTGTCCTCGGCACTAAAACCGTGGTCAAGGAGAAACGAAGCGACCTGTTCATCGGATCTGATCTTTCCATCTGTAAGAAGAACCCGGATGTCAGTTGCATTCAGATTCGCAACACAGTCATCAATAAGTGCATCGAGCAGCTTTCCTGCTCCACCGTAACAGCGGTACTGCTCACTCACGTAGATAGACCTTATCATCGCGATCTGTGAAACGAATTCGACCACCAGTGCTCCTGCTGCGGTCTTTGTCAGTCCGTCAACAAGACCGTAGGCGCAGACATTCTTTCTTCCAAGAGCATCAAAATCTGATGAAGACATCAGACCTCGAAATGCTTCACGATGTTTACTTCCGATAAGATAAACTTCCATCCGCTTCTCCTTAAATGGTCGTTCTCTCCTCTCCCCTATCTGAATATAACATAAAACAGACTGATTTGAAATATTAATTTAAATTCTTAAAGAAATCTTTATTTATGCATTATTTTTCACATTCACCTTATAAATAGTCCTATAATTTTAAACAGTTAAAATATTATACGTATAAAATTTTGCACTTACGTCAAAAATATGCTTCGCATTTTGTGAGCGAAACTCATTTAAGTTACACGTTTTGTAATTTTTTATCTTGCGCAGAAAAGCGAAATGTGCTAACATGTCATTATAAATAGGTTAAAGTGTGCACTGATGTACATTTTTGCCGCCGAGTCAGATGTGATTTGGAGAATAAAAGAAGAATGAATCAGCAAAGTCTGAGTATGTTCCATTAATAACTTTCGGACTGGTCTTTTTGCAAGAAAATGCTGTTTTTTTTCATTATTTTGGAGGTTTTTTGATGTTTTTTGGCGAGTACGAGTTCCCCGATAAAGTAACAAAACTGCCGCACTATGATGAGTTCTTAAGCCTGGCTGAGAAAATGGTCTCAGACAGACCCGACCCCACAAGCGACTATTTTATCATATCAGTTGACATCTACAATTTTAAGATTATCAACCAGCTCTACGGCTACCCCAAGGGTGACGAGCTGCTTCGAAGCTTCGCCCTCCATGCCATCAAAAACAACTCCTACTGTCTCCTGGCATGTAGGCCCTATTCCGACCATTTCTACGGAATCTGCGCGATTCCCAAAAAGCTCCATGCCGATCCCGGACTGATTCTCATGGACTACATCAACGATTTCATCAACGCCAATCAGCCCTTCTTCCCCTCTATAGTTCTTCATATGAACTGCGGTATCTGTAAGCTTGCAGACTCGCAGGGTGTTGTTGACTGCATCGATAAAGCAAACATTGCCAGAAGAAGCATCAAGCGTGACAACGGAACCGCCTACTCAAACTACAGCAACGACATGCTCATCAGCAAAGAACAGGATGCTGCCGTTACAACAGCCTTCCTTCACGCTCTTGAACACAACAGTATAAAGGTCTGCCTTCAGCCGAAGGTTGATTCAAAAACACACAAACTCATCGGAGCCGAGGCGCTAAGCCGAATTCCACTCGAAGACGGATCGCTTCTCCCTCCCGGGCTCTATGTGCCGATTCTTGAAAAGTCAAGCAACATCCTTAAACTCGACTGGTACATGATTCACTCTGTATTCAGTCTGATTGGCGGATGGCTCAGACGCGGTATCACGCCGGTACCGATTTCAATTAACCTTTCAAAGCTTCATTTCTACAGTGACGGCTTTGCGCACAATGTCTACAATGCCTTTTGCGAGTACAACATTCCCGCAGACTACATTGAATTTGAGATTACCGAGTCACTTTTTGAAAAGAACTCGTACATCATGAAGGAGCTTGAGATTCTCCGCTCTTACGGCTTCAAAATCAGCATGGACGACTTCGGAACCGGCTATTCAACACTTCACATGCTCGGAACCCTTCCAATCGACATTGTAAAATTCGACCGTCTTCTCGTTCACTCAAGCATGTCAAGCAAGAAGAGCCTCGATATCCTCAAGGGACTCATGACAATCTTCAAGGACATTGACCTTTCAGTTATCTGCGAAGGTGTCGAGACCGAAGAAGAGGAAGAAGTCGTAAACCGCTGCGGATGCTGCAGCATCCAGGGCTTCCTCTACGACAAACCGATTGGCGTCAATGATTTTGAAGGCAAGTACATGGCCCTCGCAGGCGCCTGAGTTCGCAGGTCCATGGCCGTCGCATTGTGTGCGCAGGCAATTCCATGTTGCAATCATCCCGTATCACAAAGGCTCAGGAACTAGCCGCAGAGTAAAATTTAATAACAATATCAATTGCAGCCGAGGTAGTAACGAAAGGTTACCACCTCGGCTGTTTGCTATTCACCCTTAAAATATTTCTCGGTTTGTTTATCAAATTCTGATACATATTCCTGATCCTGACGCACACGGAAGATATCATATTCCTTTGCAGCTTTTTCAATAGCCTGCTCATGGGATATTCTTCCTTTACCTTCAAGAACCTTACGCCTGTTGTTGCTTAAAAACTGATTGGTCTGATCTACCCAGTCCTGCATACTCATGAGAATCTCATCCTCAGCCATAAGTTCGGCATAATCAATGAACATTGTAACAAGCCTGTTTAGACGGGACATTTCCTTCTCATTGAGATAATTCTTGGCAACAACAGTATCTCTTTTTAATATCTGGCCATCCGGGGCATCCTTCCATGTGGTTAGTCCCATAGTAGGGTTTTCTGCATCGGCGCGGTCAAATATCAGCTCAGCAGCAGTCTGACCGGTAACGGCGAAATGAAGCTTATTCTGCACAAATGCATAAAAGGCTCTTGTGGTTTCACTATTCTTATCATAATCATAGCTGCACTGTTCAAATACATCTGTGATTTTCTGATAA
>JAZLIL010000007.1:0-4879 GCA_045617405.1 Lachnospiraceae bacterium
TGCCAAGCGGATAGAAGGCGTTCGGGGTCGGCACCCATTCGGCATCCTTGCCTCAGTGGGTGCCTAAAATGACATCCATGTCATTTTCCCCCTCTGAGCGTGGAACAGCACGCCCCCCTAAGACCTTGTAGTTATGCGAAAAGGTCATAATGCACATGCCCCAAAGCAGCAGACCAAAGCGAGAAAAGGCGGTATGCAGAAAGCGGCAGTGAAAAGCCAAATACACATGCGCCAAAGCAGCAGGCCAAATTGTGAAAAACGGCCTGTGATGTGTAAAATAGAAAATACGAAACGGAGTAAGATTTTATGGAAATTTGTGAACAGCTTGCGAGAGAACTTAACATCAGATTATCTCAGGTTGAAGCTACTGTGAAGCTCATTGATGAGGGAAATACAATTCCCTTTATTGCGAGATACAGGAAAGAAGTTACCGGTTCATTAAATGACGAAGTTCTTCGTAATTTGGATGAAAGACTGACATACCTCAGGAACCTTCTTGACAGGAAGAACGCTGTAATTGCAAGCATTGAGGAGCAGGGAAAGCTCACGGACGAGCTGAAGAAGAGCATTCTTGATGCCGCTACGCTTGTTGAGGTTGAGGATCTTTACAGGCCGTATAAGCAAAAGAGAAGAACAAGGGCAACAATTGCGCAGGAGAAGGGTCTTTCGGATCTTGCAGATCTGATACTTACGAAGGATGCGGCTAAGGACATAAGGAAAGAGGCTGAAGCGTTCGTAAGCGAGGAGAAGGAAGTAAAGAGCGTTGATGAGGCGCTTGCGGGAGCATGTGATATTATAGCTGAACAGATTTCCGATAATGCGACATACAGATTGTATATCAGAACGATCACCCAGCAGAAGGGACTTGTTGTATCAAGTGCAAAGGATGAGAAGGTTCAGTCTGTTTACGAGATGTACTACAATTTCACTGAGCCGGTTGACAAAATAGCCGGTCACAGGGTTCTCGCACTCAACAGAGGCGAGGACGAGAAGTTCCTTACGGTCAAAATCGAGGCACCTGTTGAGGAGATACTTCTTTACCTGAGAACCGAGGTTTCGGGCGGTGATAACAAGGTGTGCGAGGAATTGCTTGATGCGACATGCGAGGACAGCTACGAAAGGCTTATCGCACCCGCAATTGAGAGAGAAATCAGAAATGAACTCACCGAAAAGGCAGAGGACGGAGCAATCAAGGTATTCGGAAAGAATCTGACACAGCTTCTCATGCAGCCTCCGATTGTCGGTCAGACGGTTCTCGGCTGGGATCCGGCGTTCAGAACGGGTTGCAAGCTGGCTGTAGTCGATGGAACAGGAAAAGTGCTTGATACGGTTGTCATATACCCGACAGCTCCGCAGTTTAAGGTTGAAGAGGCGAAGAGGACACTTTGGAAGCTGATCACGAAGTATCATATTACTCTGATCTCCGTTGGAAACGGTACGGCATCAAGAGAGTCCGAACAGGTAATTGTTGAGATGCTTCACGAGACGAAGGCCCCCGTCCGCTACGTCATTGTAAATGAAGCCGGTGCGTCTGTCTACTCGGCAAGCAAGCTTGCCACAGAGGAATTCCCGAATTTTGACGTTGGGCAGAGAAGCGCCGCATCGATAGCAAGAAGACTTCAGGATCCGCTTGCCGAGCTTGTGAAGATCGATCCTAAGTCAATCGGTGTCGGACAGTACCAGCACGACATGAACCAGAAGAAATTAAGTGATGCGCTTTCGGGTGTAGTCGAGGATTGCGTAAACAGGGTCGGCGTTGACCTCAACACGGCATCGGCATCACTTCTTGAATATGTATCCGGCATATCAAAACCTATCGCAAAGAACATCGTTGCCTACAGAGAGCTAAACGGCAGATTTACGAGCAGGGCAGAGCTCCTTAAGGTTCCCAAGCTCGGACCGAAGGCCTATGAGCAGTGCGCCGGATTCTTAAGGATCCGCGGCGGAAAGAATCCCCTTGATGCGACAAGCGTTCATCCTGAGTCCTACGAGGCAGCGAAAAAGCTTCTCGCAAAGCTTGGATTTAAGCCCGAAGACATTCTTTCTGTTCAGGCAGAGCAGGCAAAGGCGCTAAAGGAAGCAGAGCAGAAAAAGAAGCAGGAGGCAGGAGAAACACCCGGGCGCGATGCAAGATCCCAAAAGGGTTTCAACACTAACACGGCTATGGGCAAGCTTCTCGCCAATGCTCTTTCAACAGGTTCATCGAGAATCGAAGCTCCTAAAAAGAACGGAAAGCCGGCACCTGTCATGCTTGAGGCGACAGAGAAATCTGCTTCGAATTCCGGAACAGGTCTTTCAAATCTGAGTCGTCTTATCAAGGACAAGAAGGCTCTTGCATGCGAACTCGGAATCGGCGAGATTACTCTTGAAGACATGGTAAAGGAGCTTGAAAAGCCGGGGCGTGATCCTCGTAGCGAGATGCCTGCCCCCATCCTTCGCACGGACGTTCTCGAAATGAAGGATCTGAAGGAGGGCATGGTTCTGAAGGGTACAGTCCGCAATGTTATTGACTTCGGCGTTTTCGTAGATATAGGTGTTCATCAGGACGGACTTGTGCACATCTCCGAGATTACCGACAAGAAGTACATCAAGCATCCGCTCGATGCAGTCAGCGTCGGAGACATAGTGGATGTTCGTGTCCTGAGTGTCGATACGCAGAAGAAGCGCATCGCACTCTCAATGATTCTCTAAGTCGGACGGCAGATTTGTGACTGCATCGATGGCTTGTTGGCCGGGGACGGCAGATTTGTGACTGCATAGAAGGCTGATGATGCAGACACAAATCTGCCTGCGAGAAGAAAAATAGAAAGGTCGATGCGGATAGAATGCAGTACGGATGCGAATATTGTGAAAACTATATATATGATGAGGAGTATGAGTATTATGTCTGTGATGTAGATCTTGATCAGGATGAAATGGAGAGATTTATTAAGGGCGAAAACAGGGAATGTCCCTATTTCAGACATAATGATGAGTACAGGGTAGTAAGGCATCAGATGTAGGATAGTATAGCACAGATTAGGTGAAGAAGCTGTGAACAGATTGTTCACGCGCGACAACAGCCTGCCTGATTATCATAGAATAAATTCAGATAGCAGGTTTGACGAAGGTAGAATGTGCCCTGAAAAACGGTCGCAGAATATATGTAATACCAGGTGAAAAACAGGCCGCATAAGGCCGGAGAGTAACGGAGGAAGAAATGGAACAGAAGACAGGCAGCAGCATATCAAAATTCGCGAGGATGACAACTCTTTCGGAAGAGGAGATTGAAGAGCTTCAGGAAAACGGCGAACTTGCGGAGACGATAAGTGAATCGGCGGACATAGAAGTGGAAACAGTTCAGGAAGAAGCGAAAAGGGAACACAAAGGAAAGACCGTGGAGTATGATTCTGTTCCGAGATGGCAGGATATGTTCTGGTATTCGATGAGAGCAACATATTTCAATGTTATGGGTATTGTGGGCGTACTTCTCGGAATAGCAGGAATCGTTCTCTTCTTTACGGGATACGGTGCGGAAGCAAAGGCCAGATGGATTATGTTCCTGCCTTTCATATTATTCTGTGTACTAAATCCCGGAACGCTTCTTTTCAGGTATATTTCGTTCTATTCCAAGGAGGAGAACAGGGCGTGCACACATTACATTTTGAGTGAGTCGTTTATTGAGATTACGAGGGATGAGCTCAATGTGGCTCTTGACTGGAACGAGGTTAAGCAGATTGATGATTGCGGAAGCTTCTTAGGCGTTCAGTTCAAACAGGGGCAGACTTTTGTGGCACCGAAGTCCGATCTTGGTGAAAGTGTTGATGCATTCAAGGAACTTTGCAAAGAAAAGGCTGAAAAGGCCTGCAGGTTCAAATAGGTAATGCAGTTGCTGCCGGCAACAGGCAGAGCCGGAGAAAAAAGGCCTATGGGTTCAAACAGGTGATACAATGGTAATAGAGACAAACAGTGCTAAAGAGACCTTTGAGCTTGGGCGAAAGCTTGGGCTTGCGGCAGCACCGGGAATGCTTATCAGTCTTGACGGTGATCTGGGCACAGGGAAAACAGTATTTACAAAGGGAGTGGCAGATGGGCTTTCGATTACCGAACCGGTCTGCAGTCCGACGTTTACGCTGATGCAGGTGTACGATGTGGGAAGAATTCCGATGTACCATTTTGATGTGTACCGAATTGATGACCCCGAGGAACTTGAGGAAACGGGGTATAGGGAGTTCTTTTTCGGAAACGGCGTCTGTCTTGTAGAGTGGGCAGAGCTTATCGGGGATATGATTCCCGATGACAGCATCAGGGTAAAGATAGAAAAGGACCCGGAGGTGTCCTTTGATTACAGGCGGATTACGGTTATCGGCGAAGGAGTTGAAGAAATCTTCGCGCAGGGCCGGTCATGACAGGCGGCGAAGTGAACTGACAGGCTGACTGACCGGTTGGTCAGGAAAAGTGTGAAAGAGAGCAGAACTTTCATTGCTGTTTGGTCTGCGGTTTGCCTGCTGAATGGAGAATAATATGAAACTTCTTTCAATTGACAGTTCAGGTAATGTCGCAACTGTCGCAATCGTTGATGAGGGCGGAGTTGCTGCCGAGTACAGCGTGAATTACAAAAAGACACATTCTCAGACACTTCTTCCCATGGTGGACGAGATTCTTAGGATGGCGGAGACAGATATGTCTTCGATAGACGCCATAGCAATCGGTGAAGGTCCCGGTTCGTTTACGGGTCTGAGAATCGGAGCGGCTACAGCAAAGGGGCTGGCGTTTCCCGGGAAGCTTCCGATAGTACCCGTATCGGTTACCGCAGCACTTGCCTACAATCTCTTTGGAACAGGTGATTCACTTATCTGTCCCATCATGGATGCAAGACGGTCACAGGTATATACGGGAA
>JAZLIL010000008.1:0-18348 GCA_045617405.1 Lachnospiraceae bacterium
GGTATTGTCGGACTTGAGACGGCATTTCCGATTCTTTACACCGAACTTGTAAAAACGAATTTCATATCTCTTGAAAAGCTGATAAGTCTCATGAGTATTGCGCCCAGACGCAGATTCAAAATCGCGGGTGGTACGCTGGCCGGAGACAGAGCTGACCTTGCGGTTCTCGATCTTTCAAAGCACTACACCATCCGACCCGAGGAATTTAAGACAATGGGCAGAAGCACGCCTTTCGCGGGACGCGAGGTTTTCGGAAAGTGCATGATGACAATCAGCCGCGGCGAGGTGGTATACAGCAGCGGACGGTTAGCCTGAAGTTTAATGGGAATCCGATCGGTCAGGGAGGATATAATGGATAAGTACGTAAGTGATTTCAAAATACTTGAAAATGAAAAGCTCGCAAAGGAGATCTTCAGGATGCGGCTTGAAGGCAGCACCGGAGCATTTACAAATCCGGGGCAGTTCCTGAACATTAAGATTGACGGGCTTTACCTCAGAAGGCCGATTTCCGTGTGCGATTTTGATGAGAATACGGTGACAATCATCTACAAGGTGGTCGGAAAAGGGACCGAAGCCATGAGTGATATGAAGCCCGGACAGTCACTTAACATCATGACGGGACTTGGAAACGGGTTTGATGTGACAAAGAGCGGAATGCGTCCTCTTCTGATCGGAGGAGGAGTCGGAACGCCGCCGATGTACGGTCTTTGCAGGAGGCTTGCGGCAGAAGGGAAAAAGACTACGGTTATTCTCGGATTCAATTCTAAGGAAGATGTCTTTTATAAAAAGGAGTTTGAAGAGCTCGGAGCGAAGGTCTTCGTGACGACAGTTGACGGCAGCGATGGAACAAAGGGATTCGTTACGGATGTAATGAAGGATTTGAAGGATTATACGTATTTCTACACCTGTGGTCCGGGACCGATGCTTAAGGCTGTCTATGACTGCTCGGTAACGGAAGGTGAGTTAAGCTTTGAAGAGCGGATGGGCTGCGGCTTTGGAGCATGCGTCGGATGTACCTGCAGGACTAAGTACGGAAACAAGCGTATCTGCACGGACGGTCCCGTACTGATGAAGGAAGAGGTAATCTGGTAGAACCCATGGGTGAAAATACCGAATCGGAGGAATGATGGATACAAAAGTAACACTGACCGGTCTTGAACTTGATAATCCGGTGATTCCCGCAAGCGGAACATTCGGGTACGGTTACGAGTTCATGAGATTTTACGACATAAATATTCTCGGAAGCTTTTCGTTTAAGGGAACAACCGGGGAGCCGAGGTTCGGAAATCCGACACCGAGGATTGCCGAGTGCGAGAGCGGGATGTTAAATTCAGTCGGACTCGCAAATCCCGGTGTAGAGAAGGTAATTACCGAGGAGCTTCCGAAACTTCGGGAGGTTTTTCATAAGAAGGTCATTGCAAATGTCAGCGGTTTTTCACTTGACGAGTACGTGTCAAACTGTGAAAAGCTTGATGCGTGCGAGGAAGTCGGACTGCTCGAGGTCAACATCAGCTGCCCTAACGTTCATAACGGCGGAATGAGCTTCGGCACCGACCCCGAATGTGCGGCACAAGTAACCAGGGCAGTTAAGGAGAGATGTTCGAAGCCTGTTTACATCAAGCTCACACCGAACGTTACCGACATTACCGGGATTGCGAAAGCATGTGAGGAAGCGGGTGCAGACGGTCTGAGTCTCATTAACACGCTGATGGGAATGCGTCTTGATCTTCGGAAGCGCAAACCGCTGATGCCGAACAAAACCGGCGGACTCTCGGGTCCTGCAATCTTCCCGGTTGCACTTGCCAAGGTCTACAGCGTTTTCGAGGCGGTAAAGATTCCGATTATCGGAATGGGCGGCGTCTCAACGGCCGAGGATGTAATCGAGATGATGATGTGCGGTGCTGCGGCAGTGGAGGTCGGAGCGGCAAACCTTGTAAATCCCTATGCCTGCAGGGATATCATCAATGCACTTCCGCAGGCGATGGAAAAGTACGGAATAAAAAGCCTGAAAGAAATAATCGGTGCGGCGCACTGACACAGCCGGAAAAGAGGCGCCTTTCGGGCAGGTTAATACAGAGGAGGTTATTTTTTATGGCTAAAGATGTTATTATCGCATGCGATTTCGCCGGAAGCGGGGAAGTGCTTGAGTTTCTTGACAAGTTTAAGGATGAGAAGCCCTTTGTAAAGATCGGCATGGAGCTTTTCTATGCGGCAGGTCCCGAAATCGTTCGTGAGATCAAGAAGAGAGGACACAAGATTTTCCTTGATCTGAAGCTTCACGATATTCCGAACACCGTAAAGAAGACCATGAAGGTTCTTTCCGAACTCGATGTTGATATGACAAATCTGCATGCGTCAGGAACAAAAGCCATGATGGAGGCAGCGCTCGAGGGCCTCACAAGGCCTGACGGGACGAGGCCGATGCTGATTGCCGTTACGCAGCTCACATCCACGAGCGAGGAGAGAATGCACGGCGAGCTCTTAATAAATGCCCCTCTGGAGGAAGTGGTTATGCACTATGCCGAGAATGCCGCATCAGCAGGACTTGACGGAGTTGTGTGCTCGCCGCTCGAGGCAGGTGCTGTTCACGGTCGCTGTGGTGAGGGCTTCTGCACGGTAACACCCGGTGTCCGTTTTGCAGACGGCGAGGTCGGTGATCAGGTCAGGGTGACAACACCCGAGCGTGCAAGGCAGATTGGTTCCGACTACATTGTAATGGGACGTCCCATTACTCAGGCGGTGGATCCTGTGGCAGCGTACAAAAGAGCAGTAAAGGAATTTCTTAACATATAAAAGGAGGCAGTACATGAACGTTCGCGAAACAGTAGCAAAGGAGCTCCTTTCAATCGGAGCCGTATTCTTCAGACCGAATGAGCCCTTCACTTGGGCAAGCGGAATCAAGAGCCCCGTTTACTGCGATAACAGGCTCATCCTTACGGCACCCGAAACGAGGAAGATTGTTGAACAGGCAATTGCTGACACGGTAAAGGCCGAGTATCCCGAGGCAGAGGTTCTCATGGGAACAAGCACGGCAGGTATCGCACATGCAGCGATTGCAGCGTCAATCCTTAATATGCCGATGGGCTATGTCCGTTCGAGCTCAAAGGATCATGGCAGGGGAAACCAGATCGAGGGCAAGCTTGAGAAAGGGCAGAAGGTTGTTGTTATCGAGGATCTTATTTCCACGGGCGGCAGCGTAATCGATGTTGTAACCGCACTTCGCGAAGCCGGAGCAGAGGTTCTCGGAATCGTCAGCATTTTCACCTACGGTATGATTCGCGGATTTGAACGACTCAGCGCAGCAGATGTTCGCAATGTCAGCCTTACCGATTTTGACTGCATCGCAAAGGTCGCAGCAGAAGAAAACTACATTGCAGCCGATGATGTTGCCCGCCTCCTTAAGTTCAGAGACAACCCTTCAGATGAAAGTTGGATAAAATAGTATGAAAAACCTGATCGACATCCTGGATCTTTCCACAGAAGAGATTGATGAACTGATTGAAACAGCTTCAAAAATCATCGCAGATCCGGAAAAATATAATGAGATTGCAAGACACAAAAAGCTTGCCACGCTTTTCTTTGAGCCGTCAACAAGAACAAGACTCAGCTTTGAGGCAGCCATGCTTGATCTTGGCGGAAGTGTTCTCGGCTTCTCGGAAGCCGCATCGAGTTCGGCGGCAAAGGGCGAGAGTGTTTCAGACACTGTACGTACCGTGTCGAGCTATGTTGACATCATTGCCATGAGACATCCGAAGGAGGGCGCTCCTCTTGTAGCCTCGATGCGTTCTGAGGTGCCCATCATCAATGCCGGTGACGGCGGTCACAATCATCCGACCCAGACGCTCACTGATCTGCTCACCATCAGGCGTGAGAAGGGACGCTTTGAGAACCTGACCATCGGCCTTTGCGGCGATTTGAAATTCGGCCGCACCGTGCACTCGCTTCTCTTTGCAATGTCGAGATACGCGGGAGTAAAGTTTGTACTGATTTCACCGGACGAGCTTCGTATTCCCGAGTATGTCAAGGAGGTTCTTCTTGACAGGAAAAAGATTCCCTATGAAGAAACGACGGATCTTCTCGCTGTAATGCCAAAGCTTGACATTCTCTACATGACGAGAGTACAGCGTGAGCGTTTCTTCAACGAGCAGGATTACATCCGTCTTAAGGACAGCTACATTCTGACCGAAAACAAGCTCGAGAATGCAAAAGAGGATCTTTGCATCATGCACCCGCTTCCCCGTGTAAACGAGATCTCGGTGGATGTGGACGACGATCCGCGTGCATGCTATTTCAAACAGGTTAAGAACGGCAAATTTATCAGAATGGCACTTATAATGAAGCTGCTGGGACTTGATGCATAGAATGGAGTTTATATGAATGTTGATGAAATTATGAACGGTATTGTGATCGATCACATCAAGGCCGGAAAGAGTATGGAGCTGTACAAGGCACTTAATCTCGATGAGATGGAATGCTGCGTCGCAATAATAAAAAATGTTCCGAGCGAGAAGATGGGAAAGAAGGACATCATTAAGGTAGATGAATTTCTTGATGTCGATCTTAATGCCCTTGGTTATATTGATCCAAACATCACAGTTAACATCATCAAAGACGGCGTCAGGGTTAAAAAATATCACATAGACCTTCCCGAAACCGTACGAGATGTTATAAAATGTAAGAATCCACGTTGTATCACAAGCGTAGAGCAGGAGCTGCCCCAGGTCTTCCGTCTCGTTGACCGGGAGAGGGGCGTGTACCGCTGCATCTACTGTGAATCAAAGGCAAGGTAGCGGGCAGGGACAGTTCTTTTGCGGTTAAAGAAAAGCATCGGAGCTGTTTACGGCGGCAAGGAGAATCGGAGGTTATATGAAAAAAGTAGCAATCATCATGGGAAGCGACAGCGATCTTCCCGTTGTAGGAAAGGCAATCGATGTCCTCAAGGAGTACGGAGTTCCCTTTGAGGCACATGTATATTCGGCACACAGGACACCGGTAGAGGCAAAGCAGTTCTCCGAGAATGCGGCAGCAAATGGTTTCGGTGTCATTATTGCGGCAGCCGGCAAGGCAGCACATCTCGCAGGCGCAATAGCAGCCAGCACAGTGCTTCCCGTTATCGGAATCCCCGTTAAGGCATCGGTTCTTGACGGCATGGATGCCCTTTTGTCAACTGTTCAGATGCCCTCAGGCATTCCGGTTGCAACAGTTGCAATCGACGGAGCGGCAAACGCAGCACTTCTTGCAATCGAAATCCTTGCAGTAAGCGATGAAGGACTTGCTGCAAAGCTTGCCGATGCGAGAAAGAAAGCAACCGAAAAGGTTCTCGCAGCCGATGCAAAATTACAGGATACATTATCATCCAGATAAAACATCTGGATGATAATGAATATTGATGCGACCGATCCCGAGAGGAAGATGTCAGCTTTCGCTGATCGGGATCGGCGCCGTGACTCGCAAGCGAGTCCCGATAATACATCCAGATAGGAGAGAGAAAACAATATGAAGAGTTTCAGTGAAAGCTACAAGGAAGCAGGCGTTGACATCACGGCCGGTTATAAGGCAGTGGAACTGATGAAGCAGCACATCGCAAGGACAATCATCAAGGGCGCAGATTCAGAGATCGGCGGCTTCGGCGGACTTTTTGAGATGGATCTTACAGGAATCACAAAACCGGTTTTAGTCAGCGGAACTGACGGAGTCGGAACAAAGCTTAAGCTTGCATTCCTCATGGATAAGCATGACACAGTCGGCATCGACTGCGTTGCCATGTGTGTCAATGACATCATCTGCTGCGGAGCAAAGCCACTGTTCTTCCTCGATTACATCGCATGCGGAAAGAATTATCCCGAGCGTATCGCTTCAATCGTAAGCGGCGTTGCAGAGGGCTGTGTTCAGGCCGGATGTGCTCTAATCGGCGGCGAGACGGCTGAAATGCCCGGCTTCTATCCCGAAGACGAGTACGATCTTGCAGGCTATTCTACCGGTGTAGTTGACAAGAGCAGAATCCTTGACAAGTCAAAAATGAAAGAGGGAGATGTAGTTATAGCACTTCCTTCAAGCGGCGTTCACTCGAACGGCTTCTCGCTTGTAAGAAAGATTTTCAATGTGGAGAATTCAAAGATAGACGTTCCGGTTGATGAGCTTTCGGGCAAGAGCGTCGGAGAGACACTCCTTACACCTACGAAGATCTATGTTAAGCCTATGCTTGCACTCTTCGACGAAGTGACAGTCAAAGGCGTATCCCACATCACGGGCGGCGGCTTCTACGAGAATATCCCGAGATCCATTCCCGACGGCTTCGGTGCAAGAATCGAGCGCAAGGCGGTCAAGGTTCTTCCCATCTTTGACCTTATGACAAGGAAGGCAGGTATTCCCGAGCGCGACATGTTCAACACCTTCAACATGGGTGTAGGTATGAGTGCGGTTGTGGCTTCAGAGGATGCCGACAAGGCAATCGGAATATTAAAGGCAAACGGAATTGATGCTTACGCAATGGGTGAAATCGTAAAGTCGGACGACAAGGTTCAGATAATTCAGTAATCGATCCGGGGGAAATCTTATGAGAAAGCTTAGAACGGCCGTCCTTGTTTCCGGCGGCGGAACAAATCTTCAGGCACTGATTGACAGGCAGGAAGCGGGAAAGCTTAAATATGCCGAGCTGGTGCTTGTCGTTTCGAATAAACCCGGAGCTTTCGCTCTTGAGAGAGCGGCAAAGGCCGGAATTGAGAGCGAGAGTATCGACAAAAAAGTTCTCGGTCAGAAAGGCTTCGAGGCGGAACTCAAAAAGCTGCTGGCACAAAAGGAAATTGAGTTTATCGTGCTTGCCGGGTTCATGTGCATCCTTACGGCGGATTTTACCCGTGAATATGAAGGGCGTATCATAAACATTCATCCTGCCCTGATACCGAGTTTCTGCGGCGAGGGGTATTACGGGCTGAGGGTTCACGAGGAAGCCTTAAAGTACGGTGTCAAAGTAACCGGTGCTACAGTGCACTATGTTAATGAGATTCCGGACGGTGGCCGGATTATCATTCAGAAAGCAGTTTATATAAAAGAGGGTGATACACCCGAGATACTTCAAAGGCGTGTCATGGAGCAGGCAGAGTGGAAAATCCTGCCGAAGGCTCTTGACATCGCAGCAAAGAAATTGTGTTAATTCCTCACCGCAAGGCGGTTTTGAGGTAAGTGTGAACTAAAGTAAGGAGGAAGAATATGGACGTTTATGAACTTGACAATCTGGGTAAGCTTCTGAAGGGAAACACCTACGCAGGCCGCGGTATTGTTATCGGAAAGACCGCTGACGGAAAGAATGCGGCAGTGGCATACTTCATCATGGGGAGAAGTGAGAACAGCCGCAACAGAATCTTTCTTGAGAACGGAAGGGATGTAGTGATTAATGCTTTTGAGCCGGAAAAGCTCAAGGATCCTTCTCTTGTAATCTATTCACCTGTCAGAGTGCTTGACAACAAACTCATCGTAACAAATGGTGACCAGACAGACACAATTTACGATTTCATCAGCAGCGGAAAGACCTTTGAGGAGGCTCTTGACACACGCTGTTTCGAGCCCGACGGTCCCAACTGGACTCCGAGAATCAGCGGTATGCTTACATTTGCTGACGGAAGCTTTTCATATAAAATGAGTATCTTAAAGAGCGCCGACCGTGAAGGCAGTGCATGCTCAAGGTACACATTCTCCTATCCGTCACTTCCGGGCGTCGGACAGTTCATCCACACCTATGTGTGCGACGGCAATCCTATCCCTACATTCCTCGGTGAGCCCGAGCGTGTTGAGATTCCGAACGACATCGATGAGTTTACCGGCATGATTTGGAACAACCTCAATGCTGACAACAGAATTTCGCTCTACGTCAGGTTCACGGATCTTCAGACCGGCAAAGAGACAAACAGAATGATCAACAAGAACGTAAAATAGACCGATGAAAACGTTGATAAGACGTACAGAAAGGAAAAGGAGAAACAATGAAAGAGTTTGAACTTAAATACGGCTGCAACCCCAACCAGAAACCCGCGAAAATCTTTATGCACGACGGCAGCGAGCTTCCCATCGAGATTCTCTCCGGAAGACCCGGATTCATCAACTTCCTTGATGCTTTCAACAGCTATCAGCTCGTTAAGGAAATTAAGGAGCAGCTCGGTATCTGCGCCGCCACATCTTTCAAGCATGTCAGCCCTACCTCGGCAGCAGTCGGTATCCCGCTTTCCGATAAGCTTGCAAAGGCATGCTGGGTTGATGATATAAAGGACCTTTCCTCATCTCCCATTGCATGTGCATATGCAAAAGCAAGAGGAACAGACAGAATGTCTTCTTTCGGGGATTTTATCGCTCTTTCCGATACATGCGACGAGATTACGGCAAGCCTTATCAAGCGTGAGGTTTCGGACGGAATCATCGCTCCCGGTTACACACCCGAGGCTCTTGAAATCTTAAAGTCAAAGAGAAACGGAAATTACAACATCATTAAGATTGACCCGGAGTACGTTCCTACAGTTGTAGAACACAAGCAGGTTTACGGTATTACATTCGAGCAGGGAAGAAACAACTTTGAGATCAACCGTGAGCTTCTTTCGAACGTTGTTACAAAGAAGAAGGACGTTCCCGAGAGTGCAATCCGCGATCTTATCATTTCACTCATCACTCTTAAGTACACGCAGAGTAATTCAGTATGCTATGCAGCTGAAGGTCAGGCAATCGGTGTCGGTGCCGGTCAGCAGTCAAGAATCCACTGCACACGTCTTGCAGGCGGCAAGGCAGATAACTGGATTCTGCGTCAGCATGACAAGGTTCTTGCACTTCCTTTCCTTGAGACTCTGGGACGTCCTGAGCGCGACAACGCCATCGATGTATACCTTTCCGAAGATTACGACGATGTTCTTGCAGAGGGCGAATGGCAGAAGTTCTTCACTTCACGTCCCGTTCCCTTTACACGTGAGGAGAAGAAGGCATATCTTGCAACAGTTACAGGTATTTCACTTGGAAGTGATGCATTCTTCCCGTTCCCTGACAACATAATAAGAGCAAAGAGAAGCGGTGTAAGCTATGTTGCAGAGCCAGGCGGATCAAAGCGTGACCAGCTTGTTATCGATCAGGCAGATGAGCTGGGAATGGCTATGTGCTTCACAGGCATGAGACTGTTCCATCACTAATTTTACTATACAGGAGGAAAGCATGAAGGTAGCGGTAGTAGGCGGCGGCGGAAGAGAACACGCCATCATCAAATGCTTAAAGAAGAGTACGAAGGTCGACGAGATTTACGCAATCCCCGGTAATGGCGGAATTGCAGCCGATGCAAAGTGCGTTGACATCGGAGCCAAGGAGATAGACAGGATTACGGAGTACGTTGTAAAAGAAGCCATGGATTTCGTAGTGGTGGCACCTGACGATCCGCTTGTTCTCGGACTTGCCGACGCAATTGAAGAGAAGGGCATCCCTGTTTTCGGACCGGCAAAGAATGCGGCAATCATCGAGGGCAGCAAAGTCTTTTCAAAGGATCTGATGAAGAAATACAATATTCCTACGGCAGCCTACGAGGTTTTCACCGACATGGAGAAGGCTCTCTATTATCTTCAGACTGCGCCTGTTCCCACAGTTATCAAGGCTGACGGTCTTGCTCTCGGGAAGGGTGTTGTCATCGCAATGACAAGAGCAGAGGCTTATGATGCAGTACGTTCAATGATGGAAGACAAAATCTTCGGCGAGAGCGGCTCAAGGATTGTCATTGAGGAGTTCCTCGAAGGACCGGAGGTCAGTGTATTAAGCTTCACGGACGGAAAGACCATGATTCCCATGGTTTCTTCAATGGACCACAAGCGTGCCCGCGACAATGACGAAGGTCTTAATACGGGCGGAATGGGAACCATCGCCCCGAATCCCTGCTATACGAAGGAGATTGCCGCAGAGTGCATGAAGACCATATTCCTTCCGACTATGGAAGCCATGAACAGGGAAGGAAGAACATTCAAGGGATGTCTTTACTTCGGACTTATGATAACTAAGGATGGACCGAAGGTTATCGAGTATAACTGCCGCTTTGGCGATCCCGAGGCACAGGTTGTGCTTCCGCTTCTCAAGACGGATCTCTTCGAAATTATGGCACACGTGGCAGCAGGAACACTTTCAGACATCAATGTTGAGTTTTCGGACGGTGCGGCATGCTGCGTTATCGAAGCATCCGACGGATATCCCGGTAAGTACGAGAAGGGCTTTGAGATTAAGATGCCGGCAGAGGGAGAGCTTGATCCCGACTGCGAAATTTTCGTTGCAGGAGCAAAACTTGAAGACGGCAAGGTCCTTACAAACGGCGGAAGAGTCCTTGGACTCACTGCCACTGCAGACAATCTCGAATCTGCAATTGAGAAGGCATATAAAAACATTGACAAGGTATCGTTCGCAAATGCATACTATCGTCATGATATCGGCCAAAAGGCCCTCAAGTTATCAAGGTGATGCGGCCTGCGGGGGCGGTTTTATTTCAAACCGTCCGGCAGTCGGATGAAGAAAGGAACAGACATGGTATTTAGAGTTTACGTAGAAAAGAGACCTGAGCTTGCAAATGAAGCAAACGGCCTGAAGAAGGACATCAACGAGCTCCTCGGTATTTCGGGAGTGACAGGTCTCAGACTTTTAAACAGATATGATGTTGAGAACATCGAGAAGACGCTTTTTGACTATGCAGTGAAAATGGTATTTTCGGAGCCTCAGCTTGATATTACATACGCTTCATTTGAGGACATCAAGGCAGGAGCGGCAAAGGTCTTTGCTGTTGAGTACCTTCCCGGACAGTTTGACCAGCGTGCCGATTCAGCCGCACAGTGCATCCAGATTATCTCACAGGGTGAGCGTCCGACAGTTCGCACGGCAAAGATATTCCTGATTGAGGGAGATGTTACGGAAGCTGAGCTTGAGCAGATCAGGAAGTATGTCATTAACCCCGTTGAGAGCCGCGAGGCAGGTCTGGCAGAGGTTGAGACTCTCAGGATGGATGTCAATGTTCCCACAGAGGTTGAGGAGCTTAAAGGCTTCAGAGAGCTCAGCGAGGCTGAGCGCCATGAATTTGTCAAAAACCGCGGTCTTGCAATGGATTATGATGACCTGACCTTCTGTCAGGAGTACTTCAAAAAGGAAAACCGTGACCCTTCAATCACAGAAATCAAGATGATCGACACCTACTGGTCCGATCATTGCCGTCACACCACCTTCCTCACCGAGATCGACAGTGTGGAGTTTGACGATCCTCTCGCAAGGGCTTCATATGAGGAATACATTAAAGTTAGACAGGAACTCGGCCGCACAAAGCCGGTCTGCCTTATGGACATCGGAACCATCGCAGCAAAGTACCTTCGAACAAAGGGATTGCTCGGCCGCCTCGACGAGTCGGAAGAGATTAATGCCTGCACGGTCAAGATTGACGTCAATGTTGAAGGTAAGACCGAGAAGTGGCTATTGCTCTTCAAAAACGAAACACACAATCATCCTACCGAAATCGAGCCTTTTGGCGGTGCCGCTACATGTCTCGGCGGCGCAATCCGCGACCCGCTCTCGGGAAGATCCTACGTTTACTCGGCAATGCGCGTAACGGGAGCAGGCGACCCGTTAAAGCCCGTTTCGGAGACAATTCCCGGCAAGCTTCCGCAGCGTAAGCTCGTTACTACGGCGGCAGCAGGCTACAGTTCATACGGAAACCAGATTGGGCTTGCAACAGGTCAGGTCGACGAAATCTACCATCCCGGTTACGTGGCAAAGAGAATGGAAATCGGTGCTGTTATCGCAGCTGCTCCCGAGGAGAATGTGCGCCGTGAGCGTCCCATCCCCGGTGATATCGTTATTCTTCTCGGCGGACGTACGGGACGTGACGGCTGCGGCGGAGCTACAGGTTCTTCAAAGGCCCACACGCTTGAGTCACTTGAAAGCTGCGGTGCCGAGGTTCAGAAGGGTAATGCGCCCGAGGAGAGAAAGCTTCAGAGGCTTTTCAGAAATCCGAAGGCTTCAAAGATGATAAAGCGCTGCAACGATTTTGGTGCCGGCGGAGTTTCGGTTGCTATCGGCGAGCTTGCTGACGGTCTTCTCATTGATCTCAACAAGGTTCCCAAGAAATATGAAGGACTCGATGGCACTGAGCTTGCCATTTCCGAGTCTCAGGAACGTATGGCAGTCGTTGTCGCAGCAGAGGACGCCGACGCATTCAGAAAGCTTGCAGACAGTGAAAATCTAGAATCAACGGTTGTTGCACAGGTCACTGAAGAAGCAAGACTTGTCATGACATGGAACGGAAAGAAGATCGTTGACATTTCGAGAGAATTCCTTGATTCAAACGGTGCTTCGAAGCACATCGATGTCAAGGTTGACAAGTCATCGGACGACTGGAGCACAAGAGTTATTGACGCCGATTCAAGCAGCCTTTCGGGATGCGAGGTTACAACAAAAGAAGAGTCGCTTGAGAAGAAGGATTTTGTCAAGCTTATGAAAGCGGTTGCCGGAGATCTTAACTGCTGTTCAAAGAGAGGTCTTTCCGAACGGTTTGATTCAACAATCGGATCGGGCACGGTTCTCATGCCTTTTGGCGGCAGAAATCAGCAGACGCCGACACAGGCAATGGTCAACAAGATCAGCATTGAAAAGAAGACTACAGACACTGTTTCATTTATGTCATGGGGCTACAATCCTTTCATATCCGAGAAGAGCCCTTACCGTGGAGCATACCTTGCGGTTCTTGAATCAGTCTGCAAGCTCATTGCCACGGGTGCTGACTTCAAGGATGTCTACCTGACATTCCAGGAGTACTTTGAAAAGCCCGGACATGAGTCTTTACGCTGGGGCAAGCCCATGTCGGCAATCCTCGGTGCACTTAAGGCACAGCTCGATTACAAAATCGCTGCCATCGGTGGCAAGGATTCCATGAGCGGAAGCTTTGAAAAGCTTGATGTACCGCCTACTCTTGTATCCTTCGCAGTTACGACGGGCAGTCTCGGACAAGTCATTTCACCGGAATTCAAGGGAGCCGGACACAAGGTTCTTCTCGTTACACCCGAGGCGGATGAAAACGGTCTTCCCGTTGCCGATTCGGTAAAGAAGGAGTTTGAGCTTGTTGCTTCACTTCGCAATCAGGGGCTCATCAGTGCAGCCTACACACCGACCCTCGGCGGTATCGCAGAAGCAATCATCAAGATGGCCATCGGAAATGACATCGGCTTCAAATTCGCTGAAGGCGTTTCAAAAGCAGACATCTTCGGCTATTCATATGGCTCGTTCATCCTTGAAATCGGCGGTGAGAGCGGCGCGGACGGATTCAGCGAAATCGAATCGCTTACAGGAGACGGCTTTAATGTCAGGGTTCTCGGAGAGACAACCGGCGACGCAAGTATCACCTTCGGACAGGGAAGTATAGCTGTTTGCGAGCTCCTTATGGTATACGAGGGTAAGCTTGAGCCGGTTTACCCTACAAGGGCAAAGATGCCTGAAGGACAGCCTGCCAAGTTTGACTACGATGTTAACAAAAACGGCGGCACGTCAGCTTACCATTCAACCGGAAGCAGCGTGGCACAGCCCCTTGTTATCATCCCTGCCTTCCCCGGAACGAACTGCGAGTACGACACAGCAAAATCCATAGAAAAAGCAGGAGCAACGACTGAAATCATTGTTATCAACAACCTTACGGCAAAGGGAATTGCCGATTCGGTTGAGTACTTTGCGAAGCGCCTTAACGAAGCCCAGATGTTCTTTATACCCGGAGGCTTCTCCGGCGGCGATGAGCCTGACGGCTCCGCAAAGTTCATCACGGCATTTTTCAGAAACGGAGCAGTCAAGGAAGCTGTCACAAAGCTTCTTGAAGAGCGTGACGGTCTTGCAGCCGGAATATGCAACGGCTTCCAGGCACTGGTAAAGCTCGGACTTGTTCCATTCGGAAAGATTATCGATACCGATGAGAACTGCCCGACACTGACTTTCAACACAATCGGACGTCATCAGTCACGTCTTGTGAGGACAAGAATTGCTTCAAACAAGTCACCCTGGCTGATGAATGTTAAGGTTGGAGATGTAATCACTGTTCCGATTTCACACGGTGAGGGACGCTTCCTTGCATCCGACAAGGTGATTGCAGACCTTGCAGCGAACGGACAGATTGCAACTCAGTACGTTGACCTCGCAAAGGAGCCCACCTACGATATTTCGTTCAATCCGAACGGTTCTGCTTGTGCCATTGAGGGTATTCTTTCGCCCGACGGACGTGTCATCGGCAAGATGGGTCATTCCGAGCGTATCGACGACGGCATTTACCGTAATGTGCCAGGAAAATTCGACATGGGAATGTTCGACAGTGCAGTAAAGTACTTCAGATAGTATGACTTTGACCGGTTCAACCGCCCAAACAGCGGTTGGACCGTTTTTTCTTTTTCCATAACACAAATACGTATAAATTTCCACGTTGGCTACAAAGAATATGTAGTGTAAAAACGTTGCAGGCGTGGTATACTCTAAGTACAGTGGCGCATTTTTCAGGTGCGCATTTCCGCCAAAAGGAGAAGTAAGTTATGGAGAAGACGAAAAAGGGGTTTGGCCTCGCCAAAAAATTGCTGATCTTCGTTATTGTGGCAATTATTGTTACTGCAGGTGTTTCAACCACAGTAGGTGCTATCAGAACGGGAGAGATGCTTAGGGAATCAACTAAGAGCAACATGCTCAACATTGCGGTTTCCTACGGTGCACTGCTTGATATGAAGCTTACGTTCCACAGCGTTATCACAGCATCGGGTTATGAAAGCATGTTCAAGGATGTTTCCATCGACGGGTATCCGACAGGTTATCTTTACCTGGTGGACAAGGACGGTATAGTGCTTTACCATCCTAACTCCGAGATAATCGGAGAACCGTTCGAGGATCCGCTTGTATCAGGTCTTATTGCACAGATTCAGGCCGACGAGCGAATTGAATCGGCCGTTGTTACTT
Source organism: Lachnospiraceae bacterium (assembly GCA_045617405.1). Taxonomy (GTDB): domain Bacteria; phylum Bacillota; class Clostridia; order Lachnospirales; family Lachnospiraceae; genus JAZLIL01. The sequence goes on from JAZLIL010000008.1 coordinate 14,962, forward strand.
ACGATGCCAACGGTTCGAGTAAAATCGCCGCATACAGCATGTCAATGCTTAGTCATTCAATTCTTGTCTGCACTCTGGATGAGGCAGATGTAGACGCAGAAGTTCAGAGCTACATCCTTTCACTTGTCCTGACAGTTGCAATTGCGGGTGTTGTGCTTATCATCATTGCACTGGTCGTTGCACTTGGCATTGTAAAGCCGTTCAAGGCACTCACAAAGGTCGCAGGAAGACTTGCTTCTCTTGATTTGACCGAGGATGAGAACACGGCGCTGCTTATTACGAAGTCTGATGAGGCAGGCGAGATTGCCCGCGCATTTGAGAGCGTCCGCGCAGAGTTTCTCGGCGTTGTGAAAAAGCTCAATGACATTTCGACAGCACTTCATGACAACGCTGTCAATGTTCAGAGTGTTTCCAATTCAATCAATGAGCAGTCGAACGATAACTCGGCAACAACTGAGGAGCTCGCTGCAAGCATGCAGGAGACTGCAGCAACGACTCAGAACATCGATTCAAGTGTTGCACACATTCAGGAGCGTACAGAGAGTATCGCAGATCTTGCAAATGAGGGAAACAAGCTTGCAAGAGAAATCATGCAGCGTGCAGATGCGCTCAAGGCTTCATCAAAAGAATCCATTTCCAAGACGCAGAGCATGCTTACTGATGTAAAAGCACAGACCGATGCTGCAATCGCAAAGTCTCGTGCTGTTGAGAAGATTAACGAGCTCACCGATTCCATCAAGGCAATCGCTGCGCAGACCAATTTGCTTTCACTTAATGCTTCAATTGAGGCAGCACGTGCAGGTGATCAGGGTCGCGGCTTTGCAGTAGTTGCAGGAGAGATTGGAAATCTTGCATCTCAGTCGACAGATGCTGTCAACAACATCTCATCAATCGTTTCCGAGGTTCAGCTGGCAGTAAACGAGATGGCACAGTGCATGAACAAAACACTTTCATTCCTTGAGGAAACCGTAGCAACGGATTACGTACAGTTCGGCGAGGTGGGCGAGAAGTATTTCGAAGATGCCGAGAGCTTTGATTCGAGCATGGGAACAATCTCAACTTCTTCAGTTGAACTCAAGGATGCAATCGGAAGCATCGTTATTGCAATCAACGGTATCAATCAGACTGTTTCTGAGGCGACGGACGGCATCAGCGACATCGCCGACAAGACAAATGCCATGGTTGAAGCAACAACAAGGACAGGCAAGATTGTTGATGACAACCTTGCAGATGCCAAGGAGCTTCAGGAAATCGTCGATCAGTTTACGTTCTGAGGGGATTAGAAAAACGCTGATTGGTTTACATCCCGGAATGATTTGAAAACAAAATTACATCGCCGCGGATCGGTTCAGAAGAAAACCGTTCCACGGCGGTTTTTGATTTTTGCGTTGGCAGGTGAGCTGAAGGGGGAGGCTTGCATTGACATATACTCTGCATTCTCTTTCTGATTTTCAAAATAGCCGGTGAGCTGAAGGGGAAGGCCTGCATTGACATATACTCCGCATTCTCTTTATGATTTTCAAAATAGCCGGTGTGCTGAGGGGAGGCTTGTCGTTGACATATGTTATTTTCTCTGTTATCATCAGTTTTGTGCGAAAACACAGTGCTTAGGCACAATTCAGTCAGCATTTTATAAGGATGGTAAGGAAAAATGGCAGAGAACAATAACCGGAACACAGAGCAGCAGGTTGACATCGGTCAGCTTTTGAAGGTTCGCCGCGAGAAACTTGCAAATCTTCAGGAAGCAGGAAAGGATCCGTTTCAGATAACAAAGTACGATCAGACACATCATGCAACAGCGGCGAAGGCCGAGTACGAGGCACTTGAGGCAAAGCGTCTCGAAGGAAGGCCCGAGATTAAGACTGAAGGTCTCGACGAGGCAGCGGCAAAGGCAGCAGTTGATGAAGATTACAACGAGCGCCGCGCCATTATGGATGCCGATCCCGTTCGTGTCAGCATCGCAGGTCGTATGATGAGCAAGCGTGTTATGGGAAAGGCTTCTTTCTGCAATGTTCAGGACAAGCTCGGTAATATTCAGGTCTATGTGGCACGTGACGCCATCGGAGAAGAACCTTATGCGGATTTCAAGAAGTACGACGTCGGTGACATCATTGGTGTCAAGGGTTACGTTTTTCGCACAAAGATGGGTGAAATCTCTGTTCATGCCGAGAGCATCACTCTTCTTTCCAAGTCTCTCCAGATTCTTCCCGAGAAGTACCATGGCCTTACAAATACAGATACACGTTATCGTCAGCGTTACGTTGATCTTATTATGAATGAGGATGCAAAGAACACCTTCATCAAGCGTTCAAAGATCATCGCAACCATCAGAAAATTCCTTGACGAAAAGGGCTTTATGGAGGTTGAAACTCCCATGCTTGTTCAGAATCCCGGAGGAGCAGAGGCAAGACCTTTCGAGACTCATTTCAATGCCCTTGACGAGGATCTCAAGCTTCGTATCAGCCTTGAGCTTTACCTCAAGAGACTGATAGTCGGCGGTCTTGAGAAGGTCTTCGAAATCGGCCGTGTTTTCCGTAACGAAGGTCTGGACACCCGTCACAATCCCGAGTTCACTCTTATGGAGCTCTATCAGGCATACACCGATTACAATGGTATGATGGACCTCACCGAGGAGATGTACAGAAAGATTGCCATCGAAGTTAACGGCTCACCCATCGTTAAGTACGGCGACCTTGAAATCGATTTCGGCAAGCCCTTCGAGCGTATTACCATGGTAGACGCTGTCAAGAAGTACGCCGGCATCGACTTCCACCAGGCTCCCGATGACGAGGCAGCAAAGAAGCTTGCAGACGAGCATCACATCGAGTACGAGAAGTACCACAAGAAGGGCAATATCCTTTCACTCTTCTTCGAGGAGTACTGCGAGGACAAGCTCCTTCAGCCCACCTTCGTAATGGATCATCCCATCGAGATTTCGCCCCTTACCAAGAAGAAGCCCGACAAGGAAGGCTATGTAGAGCGTTTCGAGATGTTCATCAACGGCTGGGAAATGTGCAACGCCTACTCCGAGCTCAACGATCCCATCGACCAGCGTGAGCGTTTCAAGGCTCAGGACGCCAATGCTGAAGCAGGCGACGAGGAAGCTCAGCACACCGACGAGGACTTCCTCAACGCCCTCGAAGTCGGAATGGCACCCACCGGCGGCATCGGCTACGGCATCGACCGACTTGTAATGATCATGACAAACAGCCAGGCAATCAGGGATGTATTGTTGTTCCCTACGCTCAAACAGCTTTCTTGATGACGTTCTTTGACGTCAGACGTCACAATCCGACGCTCTACGTAAAGCTTTGGAACGATTTGGATTGACAAAGAACGATGAGAAATCTGAAGCATGTTACGGACCTTGTCGGAACGTATTGTAAA
>JAZLIL010000009.1:0-4078 GCA_045617405.1 Lachnospiraceae bacterium
GAAAGGCGGTAAAGTATTTTGCAACAAGAGACAGAAGATACGGCGGAAGAAACGATAATGGAGGAGTCGGCAATGAAGGATAGTAAGTTTTTGGTCAGGACAATCAGTGGTGCGGTTGTACTTCTTGTTATGATTGTCGCCATTGTTTTGGGAGGAAGAGTGCTTGCCGGAATTCTTACTACACTTTCTTTGCTCGGTCTTTATGAGTTTTACAAAGTTAACAAGTGTCATTTTTCCGTACCGGCATTCGCAGGATATGCAGGATGCGTACTCCTATTTCTGATTACGCTGCTTGGAAATTACAAAATGACTTCGTCTGTTATTGTTTGCGTTGTAATAGTTGTTTTGATTCTCTATGTAATCAGATTCGGCAAGGTTGATTCAGAGCAGGTCGCAATGATACTTTTCGGCTTTTTATACGTGCCGCTTCTGTTCTCATTTGTTCTGAGGATCCGTCTGATGCCTGACGGAATTTACTACGTATGGCTTGTTTTCACGGGAGCTTGGGGCTCTGATACCTGTGCTTATCTTGTCGGAACTGCTATGGGAAAGCATAAGATTACTCCTGTTCTCAGCCCCAAAAAGAGTGTTGAGGGTTGTATAGGCGGTGTTATCGGAGCAGCCTTAGTTTCATTCATGTACGCACTTTACGCAAAAAGATTCATGATTGCAAGATTTGATGTACTTATTGTGTTCCCGATTATCGGAGCTATAACATCGATAGTTGCACAATTTGGCGATCTTGCCGCATCAGCTATTAAGAGAAATAACAATATTAAAGACTTTTCAAATCTGATTCCCGGTCATGGCGGAATTCTCGACAGATTTGACAGCATAATAGTAGCCGCGCCCGTTGTCTACGTCCTTTGTAAGCTGTTCCAGATTGCGGTTATTTAAGGTGGTTGTATGGAGTACTTTTTACGACTTTCACTTCTCGGCTCTACAGGATCGATCGGAACCCAGACACTTGAGGTGGTAAGAGAACATAAGAATATTAGAATCATTGCACTTGCTGCAAGGAGCAATTACCGGCTTCTTGAAAAGCAGGCCAGAGAATTTATGCCCAAAATCGTCTGCCTTTATGATGAAAAGGCGGCAAGCGAGCTAAAGGTGCTCCTAAGAGATACTGATATTAAGGTTGTAAGCGGCATGGACGGCCTGATTGAGTGTGCTGTTCAAATTGAAGCGGATACGGTTCTTACCGCTGTTGTGGGAATGATTGGAATAAAGCCGACGATTGCTGCAATTGAAGCCGGGAAGAGGATTTGTCTTGCAAACAAGGAGTCACTTGTCTGTGCCGGACACATTATTATGCCATTAGCTGCAAAATGCAATATTCCTATTCTTCCCGTTGACTCGGAGCATTCAGCTATTTTCCAGTCGTTGCAGGGCGGCAGCTCTTCAAAAGTCAGAAGAATTATTCTTACGGGCTCAGGCGGTCCGTTTAGAGGTAAGTCTGCCGATGAACTTAAGAATATGAGGGTTGAGGATGCTCTTAATCATCCGGTATGGGCTATGGGCAAAAAAATCACCATTGATTCTGCCTCACTTGTAAACAAGGGACTTGAGCTTATTGAAGCCGGCTGGCTTTTCGACAGAAAGATTGATGAGATAGATGTTGTTATACATCCTGAGTGCATTGTTCACTCCGCTGTTGAGTATGCTGACGGAAGCGTAATTGCCCAGCTCGGTAAAGCCGACATGAAGCTTCCGATAAGATATGCGCTCTATTATCCTACTCATATGGAGTGTGAGAGCGAGCATGTTGATTTTTATAAGCTTTCAAAGATGACGTTTTTTGAACCTGACAGGAAAACCTTCAGAGGTCTTGAATTTGCTGAAAGAGCGATGAGATCGGGAGGCTCCATGCCAACAGTCTTTAATGCGGCAAATGAATTCGCTGTTTCAAAGTTTCTTAAGGGTGAGATTGGTTTCCTTGACATTTATGAACTAATTGATAAAGCAATGTCTTTGCATAAGTTAATTGATAATCCTACAGTTGACGACATTCTTGAAGCAGAAAAATGGGTGTCAACAGTATTGGAATGAACTTTGAAGTCCATGATATCCGGTTTCATCATTTATTCATAAATTAAGAAGAGTTGACCGGAGCTTAATGCATTTCAGATAAATTTTGCAACCAAGGAGTCTTTTGTTTAATGAGCACTGCTGTAAGCATCATAATCGGTATAGTAATTTTCAGTATAATTATAATCTTTCACGAGTTCGGGCACTTTACTCTTGCCAAGAAGAACGGGATTGGTGTCCCTGAGTTTTCTCTCGGTCTCGGACCTACTCTTTTCGGATTTCAAAAGGGAGAAACAAAATTCTCGCTTAAGTTGTTTCCAATCGGCGGCGCTTGTCAAATGGTCGGAGAGGATGAAGACAGTGAGGAAGAAAATGCATTTAATAATAAAAGCATTCCCGCAAGATTTTCTGTACTTTTTGCAGGACCTTTCTTTAATTTTGTTCTCGCTTTCATCTGCTCAATCGTACTTATTGCATGTGTAGGTTATGATAAGCCGTATGTCCTCGGGATTGAGTCGGATGCTGCCATAAGCTCAGGACTTAGAGATGGAGACATTATTAAGAAGTATAACGGCAAGAGAATTCACATGGGACGTGAGCTATATCTGGACACCTACTATGAGAGCCTCACTTCCGATCAGATTGAGCTTGTTGTCGAACGCGAAGGTGAGGAGCTTACATTTGTATTCGATCCTGTTTTCAATTCTTCGTATTATGTTGGATTCAGCTACTATGCAGATAATTCAAAATGCCATGTTTCTTCCTTGACAAGAGGAGGAGCATTTGAAGCGGCAGGCCTTAAGGTTGATGATCAGATCACATCAGTAAACGGTTATCCGATCGAAACAGGAGAGGATTATCAGAAATACTCCGATGAACATCCGCTTGACGGTTCGCCTGTCATTTTTACGATAGTTCGCGATGATAATGAATTTGAAGTGACAATAACACCAAAGCATGATGAGGGATATGAACTTGGATTTGGTTTCAACACATCTTATCGTGAAAACGTCGGATTCTTTGAGACGATAGCGACATCATTTTATGAAGTAATCTACTGGATCAGATCAACTGTAAAGTCGCTTGTCATGCTTTTTACAGGTCAGTTAAGCGCTAATGATCTCGGCGGTCCGGTCAGAATTGTTACTGAGCTTGGGAACACCGTTGAGCGTTCTGCACCCGACGGAATAAAGTACGTCATTATGAACATCCTGAATTGGGTAATTATGATCAGCGCCAATGTCGGTGTAATGAACCTTCTTCCGATTCCTGCTCTTGACGGAGGTCGAATTCTTTTTCTTATCTTCGAAGCGATAATAAGAAAACCTCTCGACAGAAAAAAAGAGGGCATTGTTAACCTGGTCGGTTTCGGACTTCTTATGTGTCTGATGGTTTTCATATTCTATAACGACATTAAAAATATCTTTTTCTGATACGGCATTTGAGTGCCGTTCACTCAATTATTGACAGGACAGGCGGGTTATGTACAGAGATAATACAAAAGTCATTAAAATCGGAAACAGACTGATTGGCGGAGGGAATCCCATTCTGATTCAGTCGATGACAAATACGAAGACAGATGATGTTGAAGCATGTGTTTCGCAGATTAAGGCACTTGAAGCGGTGGGCTGCGAGATCATCCGCTGTGCAGTTCCCGATATGAAAGCCGCAAAGGCTCTTTCAAAGATCAAAGAGCAGATTTCAATACCTCTTGTCGCTGATATTCATTTTGATTATAAGCTTGCACTTGAAGCGATTGAAAACGGTGCTGATAAGATCAGGATAAACCCCGGGAACATTGGAAGCGATTATAAGATAAAGGCTGTTGTTGATAAATGCATTGCCAATGATATTCCCATCAGAGTCGGTGTAAACAGCGGTTCTCTTGAAAAAGACATTGTGACAAAATATGGCGGCGTTACTGCTGAAGGTCTTGTTGAAAGCGCACTTGATAAAGTCAGGATTGTAGAGAGGTTCGGATGGGACAGAATCGTTGTCAGCATTAAATCCTCTGATGTTCTCATGTGCCTTGAGGCATATGAAATGATTG
>JAZLIL010000010.1:0-6037 GCA_045617405.1 Lachnospiraceae bacterium
CTGCCAACTGTTTTTGTGTTATCTTTCGTCTTTTTCGAATTGACTTCAATTTTTGAGCCATTTTAATGGCTACATCTGATGGTGTTTCAAAAATATATAGCATGATGCCCTCCTGTATTGCTACCATTATATCATTAATCGCAGGAAATGTCACGTATTTGATATTATAGTAGCAATTATTATAGAGCTATACTCTATAAGGAAAACCTGTGTTTATATTCTTTTTATTATATTTATTATATTCTGCTTACCCTTTACCTGTATACCACAATCTAATACATATTCATACAGAATAAATATATCAGAGATTATCATTAAATACCACATCTAATTCCCCAAGTCCGAAAATATGCTTTTGTGCGTATAAACAGCGATTGACAGTGCGAACTCGAGGTATTAGCATAATATTAAATGAACGGTGACAGGTCAGGGTGTCAGGAATTCGTCAGGTACCCTAACACATTTTTGACATCGCACCGCGGACATCGCACCGCAGACATAGCAGCGGACATTGTACCGCAGACATAGCAGCGGACATCGCACCGCGGACATCGCATCGCAGACATAGCAGCGGACATTGTACCGTACCGAATAGTATGCAGAATGGAGATATCATGGAAGAAGTAATGTTGGCGAGTATATCAGATAAGCAATTTGCCGAGAGGCTTGTTAAGTATCTTGAGTATTCGGAGATTCCGGCACGGCTTGAGGAGAACGAAGAACTTGAGGAGTTTTCCGTTTTCGTGCCTGAGGAGAAGAAGAGTCTTGCAGGTACCCACCTATCTGTCTTTGTTCACATGGAAAAGCAGCGCGCCGATGAAGAATTCGGAAGCGACGAAGAACCCGAAGAAGAAGCAGAAGAAGGCGGCGAGGTAAAGTCTTCCGACAGGTCTCTTTCCGCTGATGCGGAAGAAAATGGGGAAGCAGCCGAGAACGGCGAGGCTTCAGCCGGGGACAGCGAAGCAGAAGAAGGCGGCGAGGCAAAGTCTTCTGGCAGGTTTCCTTCCGCTGATGCGGAAGATAATGGAGAAGCAGCCGAGAACGACGAGGCTTCAGCCGGGGACAGCGAAGCAGAAGAAGGCGGCGAGGCTTCAGCCTGTGACGCCGCCGAAGAGGACAACGTTGCAAAGTCTTCCGACAGGTCTCTTTTTGATGACGAAGAGGATGACGCCAACCCTGCAGCAAGGCGCCGCTCATCGGTAAACGTCTACACAAGCCGCGATGAGGTAAGCAAGGACATGTCACAGACAGCAGTGACCTTCTTCGGATTTGCGGTTGTGCTCATTGTCATTACCGTGCTCTGTGCCCTGAAGGTGTCAGTTTTTGCAAACTTTTCGAACATCATAGTATTCATCACGCTGCCGCTTCTGGCAGTCGGCTGCGCTGCAGTCGGTCTCAACTCGAAAAAGCGTCAGAAACTCGCAGAATCCGAGGCGAGCGAAGAGCATGCGCTAAGGGACGCCGTCGTTGCCTGGCTCAACGAAAACATGACAAAGGAGCTCATCATGGAGAAGGATGACCCCGATGCATCCATCGAGATTAATTATATGAACAGAACCGAGTTCATTTCCGCAAAGTTCGATGAGCAGTTCCCCGATATCGACGATGTCTTCAAGGAGGCACTTATCGAGGAGCACTACAACAAACTTTTCAGTTAACGGACGGTGACAGGTCAAGGCTTTACAGACTGAAAAGAGCAGTGAGCATGTAGAAAAAAGCAGGGAAAACATTTGGCGTTTTCCGTCGGTTTACGTGACGCATACTGTCTGGTCAGGTGCCGGTTACGACACCTTGATCTGACACCGCAGCACCGCACAAACACAATAAGAGAGGGGTTTATATGAAGAACATCAAAAGAAGCATTTTCATCGTTTCCGTTGTTGCTTCGGCAGCGCTGGCGCTCTGTCTGATTTTCAGTTCTGCTGCTGTCAGGGCAAAGGGCGATGCCGGGCTTGGAATCACTGCGCTAAGGCAGATTTCCGAGGATACGCTCAAGGTAGGGCTTTCAGCGAGCGGCCTGGACTTAGCCGCATCTGACATCATTGTGACATATGATGACGATGGGAAGAAGATTGAAGCAGTCATCGAAGACATCCTGATCAGTGCCAAGGACCGCACCGAGGGCAAAATTAAGATGCTTGCCCCTCTGGTCGCAGGAAAGGAGTACACCTTTAAGCTTGGAAAGAGCAAGAGGACGCTCACTGCTGCATCCCTCACACTTCGTGATGTCGCAGGCTTTACCCTTCTCGACAGCAATATTCCTGTCGGAAGCCTGAGCAAGATCGATTTCGTGCTTGTCAACAAGGACGGTGTTGCTATTCCCAACCGTATTGTGAACGACAACATTAAAATCGCAAATACGCGTGATTCTGAATTTGATATCAAGAAGGTCGGCAACAGCTGGGCCATTTCGCTTCTCGCGCCGAATCTCACATTCCCGCTCGAGTACGAGTTCTACAGCTCCTACATGGACGGCGGGCGTGCAAAGGTCAACAGCCTGAAGGGCAGCTTTGAGGTTACGGGAATTGAGGCGAAGGATCAGAAGGATTACTATTCCTTTGATTTCGGCTTCGATCAGAACCGCACCGTGCGGACGCTGAATCTCGAGGACGGCGAGCAGCGCCTCTTTTACAAGGCTGTGCTCGAAGCTAAGAACACCATGGATCAGTACGAAATCTTCACGGATTCCGATTCGACACCCCGCTATGATTTTCTGTCACAAAACAGCGACGTCGTAAAGGTTGCGAAGCGCAATCGCGTGGTTTATTTCACCCCGCTCAAGACCGGTACCGCCATCATCGACGTCTACCGTTATCAGGGCACCATCCTCGAGAAGAAGGTCGGCTCCTTCAGTGTCGAGGTTCTGTCACGTGAAGACCTTCCCGCCGGTTCAGCTGCAGGCACAAAAGCAGACGCCGATTCCAAGACCGTCGGCTCAGCTGCAGGCGCAAAATCAAGCACCGGCTCCAAGGCTGCCGAAGATTTACCCGTACTGATTTTGGCGGATGCCGGAGTTATCTTTGAACTCTCTGCCGGAGAACTTGATACGGCACTTTATACCTTCAATAATGATGGGACAGGTATTACACCTGCGAAGGCGATTCCTGAAATCAGCATTTCATCTTACAAAGTGAATGATGGAGAAAAGTTATCGAAGGCGCCTGACGCTTCTGCGATTCGCCCTTCAACGGAATTGACGAAGGCAGCGAAAAAGAAGACGGCGGGGAAACTTGCGTACTGGTTCACTGTCACTGACAGCAGCGGCAAGGACGTGACGGCACTCTTTACAGATCCCGCAAATGGCGACGTTATCTCCGGGTGGAGCATTTCCGGGAACACGACCTACAACTCAAAGAGCGGCGCATATTCAGGCGGCCACTACAACATTGTGGGTGTTGAAAAGCTCCCTGCCGGTACCTGCACCGTTTCGTTTGCACGGACCGGAGGCGGCAGCGCCTACACGAAGCTTGGCAAGCTGAAGTTCGACGTCACCGATTCCGAGTACAAGCCCGACGTCCGCGCCAGAAGGTACGACATCGACACGGCAGATGACGAGCATGTAAAGAGCGCGTTCGAGGTTCGCCATTACAGCTCCCTTTCAAACAAGAGCTACGAGATTTACAACAGTGTCGAGTCCTTCAGGGACAATTACGAGAAAATCGGAAAGAATGCAGTCTTTGTCGAAAAGTTTGATCATCAGATTCTTCTGGAGCTTGGAGACAAGGTCTATGTATATGAAGACCCCATCACTCTGAACGCCATGCTTCACGTCGGCGGCTATCGCTACGGAAACTGAGCACAACACTTGAGTCAGACTCAACGCAAAAGGCTATGCTGAAGACAGAAGAATCGGACACTGATAAACAGCCGCCGCACACTCGTGACTTTAGTCGTGTGAGGCTTCACATGGCGCTCGTGCTTGATTATGATCAAACATAAAAAAGGCAGTTGAAAATCAACTGCCTTTGTGCTGCAATCTGATTAAGGTAATCGGATGTGACTCCGATGCCCTCAGTTGAATATGTTTATTATGAATAAGCACTCATACTTTGGACGGTTACGGGTGCTTATTGCCTTTTGTGGTTATCAGCCGTTTACTTCTGTTATGAAAAGCTTATCTGTTACGATAACGCTCCACTCCTGCGTCTTGTCTTCGGCTACCTCGCCGGAAACGCTGATGTATGTTGCCTTGAGCTTTGCTGTTCCGGGTTTTAATGCAAATACGGCAAATCTTGTAGTAGCCGGGCCGCCTGCAAAGCCGGGGCCGTTATCAACACTTGCGAAAGTACCGCGATTTGCAATTCCTACTACGTCTTCGCCTTCTACAGCCTCAAGCTGCCAGAAGTAGGGAACGCCTCCGTTTGTAGCGAAATCATAGTGTGTAACCGAAAGCAGATAGAAAAGCTGATCGCGAGCGATGCTGTAGCTCATTACCTCATCAACGGGGATGCAAAACTCAGGCATACCTACTGCATGAGGTCCGAGAATCTGCTCTGCTAACTTGATGTTCATGTAACAAGCATCGAAGGTGATTGAAACTTTGCCATCATTGAATGCTGCAAGGATATCCTCTTTCTTAACATCGGGATAGTAAATGCCCATGTCGGAATCGCCGAACATTGCGTTGGTTTCTTCAACCTGAGTAAGGATGTAATCAGCAAGATAATCGAAGAGACCCTTTGTGTCAAAGAGCTTCTTGAGTGCAATCTTCTTGCCTGTTGTTAAATCGAACTGAACTGAAACCGGTCTCCAGGTGCCATAGGCGCTCGCTTCGAGACTTGCAACAGCATCGGCGGTTACTGAAAGACAGTTTCCAAGTCTGTTAGCTGTGTCTTCAACTGCATAAACCTCAACATGAAGGACATCCTCAGCTGTGAACCAGTCATTGTTTTCGGGCTTCTCGAAGTGCTTCCTGATGTCCTTGATAAAGCGCTTCTTTACTGCCTTGTTGAGCTTCTTTGTTGCTGCCTTGTCGTTCTCGATTTTGAAAACGGGATAGCTTGCAACGATTTCGGCATCTGCAAGACCGGCCTTGAACTTCACGGTCTTCTCCGTCATCTTCTTAACTGAAAGCTTAACGCCGACTTCAGGAATGATTTCTTCAGCTGCCTTTGCCGTTACGGGAGCAAAGAGTGCTGCACATAGTGCAAATGCACAGACAAGTGATAATAACTTCTTCATGATTTCTCCTTTCATATGTGATGAGGCCACCCTTTGGTAATGCTACATTTCCCGGTGCGTAAAAACGTCCGAAGATGATGCAGCAATTCCCCGGGTTGAAGCGACCGGAGACAACCCAACATTTCCCACGGTCAAAGAGCCAGGAGACGATGCAACATTGTGAAATCCGTCGCAGTCCTCAACGATACCGATATTATACTTCACGGATAACACCGAGTCAAGATTGATGTTTCGATATGTGAACATCAACAATTTGGACGTACCGCTTAAGCTGTGGCATTGGCAGGATACTTGGGATTGCAACACGATAGCGTAGTAAGACTTTACAAATCTTTGATTTCGTAATAGACTAATTTTGTGGGATTCGTACAATAGATAATATGAAGTGACCTCACATTTGTAGCATCGTGGATTTACCTGTATACTTGATGTGTATAAAGAATCAACGGTAACAGGGATTACCACATATAAAGGAGGTCACATATGAATAGAGTTGGGAGATATTGAAAGTTTATGGGACTTGGGGTTTATGTTGACGGAAGCTTTGATGTCGTGCGAAACAGATACGGCTTTGGTTGTGTTTTCGTTGAAAATGATAAAGTAATCTATGAAACCTGCGGCGGCGGGAATGATCCGGAATCGCTCAAGCAGCGCAACGTATCAGGAGAGATGCTTGGTGCAATGTACGCTGTCCGCTGGGCATTAAATCATGGATATCCTTCACTTGATATCTATTATGATTACGCCGGAATTGAGTACTGGGTTACCGGCGTCTGGAAAGCAAAAACAGACCACACCAAGAAGTACGCTGATTCAATGAGAAGCTGGAGCAAGTCCATCACCCTTGCTTTTCATA
>JAZLIL010000011.1:0-2058 GCA_045617405.1 Lachnospiraceae bacterium
GCTGTAGCAATGATTGATCCTAGAAATCTTGATACACTTCTTCATCCACAGTTTGATGCTGAGGAATTGGCGGCCAAGGAGCCTCTTGGTAAAGGTCTTGGTGCATCTCCGGGTGCTGCTTGCGGTAAAGTTGTATTTACGGCAGAAGATGCTGAAGAATGGAAGAATCGTGGTGAGAAGGTTGTGCTTGTGCGTCTTGAAACATCACCTGAGGATATTACAGGTATGAAGGCAAGTCAGGGTATTCTTACGGTTCGCGGTGGTATGACAAGCCATGCAGCGGTTGTTGCAAGAGGTATGGGTAAGTGTTGCGTGTCAGGCTGTGGTGATATTTCCATGGATGAAGAAAACAAGCAGTTTACACTTGCCGGAATTACGTTTAAGGAAGGTGATGAGATTTCCATTGACGGTACTACCGGAAATATTTATCAGGGAATAATAAAGACGGTTGATGCTTCAATTGTCGGAGAATTTGAGAGAATAATGAGTCTTGCGGATAAATTCAGAACGATGAAGGTTCGTACAAATGCGGATACTCCAAAGGATGCAAGAAAAGCACGTGAGTTGGGTGCTGAGGGTATCGGACTGTGCCGTACGGAGCATATGTTCTTCGAAGAAGACAGAATTGCTGCTTTCAGAGAAATGATTTGCGCCGATACTGTTGAAGAAAGAGAAAAAGCACTTGATAAGATTCTGCCTTATCAGCAGAGTGATTTCGAAGAGATTTACGAGGCTCTTGAGGGATGCCCGGTTACAATCAGGTTCCTTGATCCGCCTCTTCATGAATTTGTTCCTACAGAAGAAGCTGATATAGAAAAACTCGCTGAATCACAGGGAAAGAGTGTTGATGATATTAAAGCATTAATTAGCTCATTGCATGAATTCAATCCGATGATGGGTCACAGAGGCTGCCGTTTGAGTGTGACTTATCCCGAGATTGCCAAAATGCAGACAAGGGCTGTAATAAGGGCAGCCATTAAGGTTGCGGGCAATCACCCTGAGTGGTGTGTGAAGCCGGAAATTATGATTCCTCTTGTAAGTGAACTTAATGAATTTAAGTTTGTTAAGAAAGTAGTTGTTGAAACAGCCGATGAAGAAATTAAAAATGCGGGAAGCGATATTTCTTACGAAGTTGGAACTATGATTGAGATTCCGCGTGCGTGTCTAATTGCTGACGAGATTGCTGAAGAAGCTGATTTCTTCTGCTTTGGTACAAATGATTTAACACAAATGACTTATGGTTTCTCAAGAGATGATGCCGGAAAGTTCTTTTCAGCATATTATGATAAGAAAATTTTTGAAAACGATCCTTTTGCTAAACTTGACAGAGAGGGCGTAGGCAAGCTCATGAGCATGACTATTAAGCTTGGCAGACCGGTTAATCCTAAGCTACATATCGGTATTTGCGGAGAGCATGGCGGTGATCCTTCATCTGTTGAATTCTGTAATCAAATTGGTCTTGATTATGTATCATGTTCGCCATTCAGAGTTCCGATTGCAAGGCTTGCAGCAGCACAGGCTGCTATTGCGCAGGCTAAAGAAACTGATGATTCTTTGAATTCTATTAAGGAAAGTGCCAAGAAAGCTGCAAAAGTAATGAAGGAAGCTACAATTGAGGCCGCACATGTTGCAAAAGATGTTGCAAGGAGTGGAAAGAATGTAACAAAGGATGCTGCAAGTGTAGGCAAAGATGTAGCCAAGGAAGCTGCAAAGGTCGGCAAAGAACTTGCTAAAGCAGGAATTGCCGGTGTTAAGGCAGGATATGACGAAGCTAAGAAGGTTTACAAAGAGAACAAGTAGTCGTTAAATCTTATAACTCGCTTGCGTGGAAATGCGCCGCAAATGTCAAAAGTCATCTTAGGACGGACATGTGCGGCGTTTTTACTGTGCGTAGTTTGATCCTTTTGAAATATTGTTCGACAAATGTGATGAAAAAAGTATGTTACAATTCAGTTGTCAGCCAGTGGCTCACAAATAAAGCCGATGTGATTATACACTCACATCGGCTTCCTCTTTCTTTTTTCTCTTCTTTTTTCTGTAACGTTTCCGCTCAAAGAT
>JAZLIL010000012.1:0-3637 GCA_045617405.1 Lachnospiraceae bacterium
GTATATGAGCGTCCCTGCGTTTTTATACAGATTTTCTATACAGAAGGACTTGATGGCAATAACATCCTTATCATGAAGGAGAACGATGTTAAGATCATCTGCAATCTTATGATGGGCGGCGACGGGACAAATCTTGATCCCGAGCTCGATGAACTCCATCTGAGTGCAATCTGTGAGGCAATGAACCAGATGATGGGTTCTGCTTCAACATCTCTTTCTTCAATGCTTGATAAAAAGATTGATATCAGTCCTCCCACAGCATCAAAGATTGATCTTGCGGAGCAGATGGACGGCGCCGATATTGCAGATTTCCTTTCGGGAACGTTTGTAAAAGTTTCCTTCAGAATGCAGATCGGCAATCTGATTGACAGTGAGCTGATGCAGCTCTATTCCTTCGATTTCGCCCATGATCTTTGCAAACAGTTCATGGATTACACCGGTGTCGGCGGTCTCAATGTTGATACGCAAGAAACTGCAAACGCAGTTGTGGACGAACCTGAGCCTCAGATTCCCACACCAAATGCTCAGCAGGGTATGGCTCAACCCGGATTTGATCCTGCTCAGCAGGGCATGTACAATCCATACATGATGCAGGGAATGATGCCTCAGGGAATGATGCAGCCCGGAATGATGCCTCAGGGAATGATGCCGGGAATGATGCAGCCCGGAATGATGCCTCAGGGACAGGCGTACATGGCGCCTCCAATGCAGGATGTCAACATTGCACCGGTTTCATTCCAGCAGTTTGAAGTTAATAGTCCGCTCATGCAGACTGAAAACATTGACCTCCTTCTTGATGTACCTCTTGAGGTCACTGCAGAGCTTGGAAGAACAAGTAAATCAATCAAGGAAATCCTTGATTTTTCACCCGGTACTATTATCGAGCTTAACAGACTTGCCGGCGAGCCGATTGATGTTCTTGTCAACGGTAAGCACGTTGCCAAGGGTGAGGTAGTAGTAATCGAAGAAGCTTTTGGTATCCGCGTTACAGAGGTTATCAAATAGAGAGGCATTTAATGCAGTATTTGTGGCTTGTCAGTATTTCTAAAGACATTGTCGGTGGATCCGATTCGGGAAATGCAGCGGGACTTGTGGGTTACAGCACCACAAGGAGCGTTCTTGAACTAATTGGTCTGATACTTGTTCTTGCTGTAGTTATTGCAGCATGCTATTTCACAACCAGGTTTGTAGGAAGCAAGCAGAGCGGTATCACGAGTAATTCAAATTTTAAAGTAATTGACAGCTACAGGATTGCGCAGGGAAAGGTACTTCAGATAGTTGAGGTGGGTGAGAAGTACTTTGTAATTGCTGTAAGCAAGGATAACATTTCTTTTATCGGAGAGGTTGATTCCGATAAGATTAACCTTAATCCTTATGCAAAAGAACAGGGTAAGAATTTTTCCGAAATATTAAAAAAAATCACAAAAAGTGATAAATAAAACTTATGTAAAGGTCGATACACATTATGAAAAGATTGAATAAGAGAATTTTAAAGACAGGAGTTTTTGGAATTCTCTTATCTGTGATGTGTGTGTTAACCTTTATTAGTGGTGCAGCAATGACCCTTTCGGCAGAGCAGGGTGATCCCGTCTCAATTGAGGATTTTACCACTGCCTATGACAACGAGGGTGGAGTCACCGAAAAGCAGGCTTCCAACGGAACTGACAGGGCTACTCTGGCAGGAAATCTTGGAGGCCTTAATTTCATGTTTTCAAATGACGGCACCGGATCGCTAAGTGCCACACTTCAGATTCTTCTGATATTAACGATTATCTCACTTGCTCCTTCGATTCTCATAATGCTCACTTCATTTACGAGAATCCTTATTGTTCTTCACTTCGTGAGGACGGCTCTTGGAACTCAGACGACACCGCCTAATCAGGTTATGATCGGTCTTGCACTTTTCCTTACGCTTTTCATTATGGCACCTGTCTTTACGCAGATTAATGAAAATGCAATTAAACCGCTTTCAAACAATGAGATAAGCTATCAGCAGGCTCTTGAAGCAGGCATGGAGCCTATACGCGAGTTTATGTTTGATCAGATGCGTGATGAGAAAGATCTCAGGCTGTTCCTGAACATCGAGGGCATTGACACAGTTGATAGCAGGGCGGATGTTCCTACAAGAGTTCTTATCCCGGCGTTCATTCTGAGTGAACTTAGAATTGCTTTTATCATTGGTTTCCTGATATACATACCTTTCCTTGTTATTGATATGGTTGTGGCTTCCACTCTTATGTCCATGGGTATGATGATGTTACCGCCAACAACGATCTCGATGCCGTTTAAGATTCTTCTCTTTATTGTGGCCGACGGATGGGATCTGATTATCGGAAATCTTGTGCGAACGTTCATGTGACGGAGGTGATTAGTCATGAATGAAGAAGTTGTTGTTTCACTGCTTCGTGAAACCTTAATCCTGATACTGAAGGTCTCGGCGCCGATGCTTATTGTATCTCTTGTCATCGGTCTTATTGTGAGTATTCTTCAGACTGTCACTTCAATCCAGGAACAGACGCTTACATTTGTTCCGAAGCTTATCGGAATCTTTGTTGTCCTTATGATGTTCGGTAACTGGATTATGAAGTCGATTTCGGACTTTACAACGTATCTTTTTGCTAATTTCGGGTTGTATATTTCGTGACGGTAAGCTGTTATACAGTATCGGCTGATCGTTCCTTTGCAGTTTGGAGAAGAGATGAATCTGACATTTTCACTTGATGAGCTTGTGTTTTTCTTCTGCATAATGATCAGGATCACCGGGTTTGTGTTCACGGCGCCGTTTTTCACACTGAAAAATGTTCCGAGGCACTATAAGGTTGGTCTTAGCTTTGCACTTGCGATTGTCATGTATCATGTTCTGCCTTATGAACCGCTTGTTTATAACAATGTGGTTGATTTTGCGCTTATCGTGGTCAAGGAAGTGTTAGCGGGCGTGACGCTTGGATTCCTCGGAAACATATGCTACCAGATACTATCTTTTTCGGGTCAACTGATTGACATGGAAATAGGTTTTTCCATGGTAAATGAATATGATCCTGTAACAAGCGCAACAGTTACAATTAATTCGAATCTGTTAAATTACAGTGTAATGCTGGTTATGATGGTTACATTTATGCACCATTATATTGTTCAGGCGCTTATCGACTGCTTCAGCGTTGTTCCTGTCGGCGGAGTCAGCTTTGATCCCGATATCTACAATGTTGCCGTAAAGTTTATTATTGATTACTTCGTGATCGCATTCAGGATAGTGCTACCTGTTTTTGCGGCGCTTTTGATAGTTAATACGGTTCTTGCAATCCTTGCGAAGGTATCACCGCAGATGAACATGTTTGTGGTCGGAATGCAGCTTAAGGTTATTGTGGGACTTGTTGTGCTGTATTTTGTCGTTCAGATGATTCCTTCAATTTCTGATTTCATTTTCAATGAGATGATGGAGGTTATGCGTGACGCGGTATATTACATGCGAGGATGAACTTCATATCTTATTGCCGTTAAGACTCCAGTTTTTCGCGGAGGATGAGAACGGTCAGGAGAAGACTGAGGAAGCGACCCCGAAAAAACTCGAGGATGCCAGAAAAGAGGGACAGGTTGCAAGAAGTCAGGAGCTGACGACTGCGTTTGCACTTGCTGCATT
>JAZLIL010000013.1:0-3465 GCA_045617405.1 Lachnospiraceae bacterium
TTCCCCGAGAAGCTGATTCCCCTGATGATTGTAAACGCACTTAACGACAAGCCGCTTCCCGTTTACGGAGAAGGGCTAAACGTCAGGGACTGGCTTTACGTTGAGGATCACTGCAAGGCAATCGATCTGATTATTCACAAAGGGCGTGAGGGTGAGATTTACAATGTCGGCGGTCATAACGAGATGAGAAACATCGACATAGTCAGACTCATCTGCAAAGAGCTTGATAAGCCCGAATCGCTGATTACCTTCGTTTCCGACAGAAAAGGTCACGATCTTCGATATGCCATCGATCCGTCAAAAATCAGCAGGGAGCTCGGGTGGGTTCCGGAAACAAAGTTTGAGGACGGAATCAGAAAGACGGTTCAGTGGTATCTTGATAACCGGGAGTGGTGGGAAACCATTATCTCAGGTGATTATATAAACTACTACGAAAGAATGTATGGGAACAGATAGCATGAAGCTTTTTATTACGGGAGTATCGGGGCAGCTCGGGCACGATGCGGCACTCGAAGCGATTTCAAGAGGGTACGGCGTCATCGGATCCGACCTTTCCGAAGAGGAAAAAGCAAACGGATGGGATGAAGTAAAGAGGGCTTGCCTCGAACGAAAAGGCGGCGAAGAAGAGCCCGGTTACGTTTCCCTTGATATTACGGACGAGACAGCGTGCATGAAGGCGATTACCGTCTGCAGACCCGATGTTGTGGTTCACTGTGCGGCCTGGACGGCAGTTGACGCAGCGGAAGACGAAAGTGTGCGCGAGAAAGTTTTTAAGGTTAATGCGTTTGGAGCGGGAAATGTGGCAAGGGCCGCCAAAGCAGCCGGAGCAAAAGTGATTTTTCTGAGTACAGATTATGTTTTTGACGGAAAGGGAGAGATACCGTGGGAGCCGGATTGCAGGGATTTTTCTCCTCTTTGCGTTTACGGTGAGAGTAAGCTTGAGGGAGAGCGACTTGTAGCATCAGCCACCGACAGGTTTTTCATCGTCAGGACTGCCTGGGCTTTTGGAAAGAACGGGAACAATTTCGTAAGGACGATGCTTAAACTTTCTGAAACGCACGATTCCCTCCGCGTTGTTTGCGACCAGATAGGAACACCAACCTACACACCGGATCTTTCGCGGCTTCTTGTTGATATGGCGGAGACGGAAAAGTACGGCTGCTATCACGCCACGAATGAGGGCGGCTTCATTTCCTGGTATGATTTTGCCTGTGAGATATTCAGGCAGGCGGACAGAACGGTGAGCGTCACTCCCGTTACAACGGATGAGTACGGGCTGAGCAAAGCGACGCGTCCGCTTAATTCAAGATTAAGCAAGGAAAAACTCTTAAGGAACGGATTTAAGGCACTTCCCGATTGGAGGGATGCACTTTCAAGGTACCTCGGGGAAAACGCCTGAGAAGGCATAGAACGGCAGTTATTTACGTGTATTCGCTTGTACGGGGTGAGGGGGGGCAGGCCCCGAACCTCGCCAGGCACGCAGTGGCGCTTATAAATGAACGAGCTGCGAAGCGGATTGCTGATAACATTGACCATGGGAGGAAAGCAGATGCTGAAGGTTTTGATTGTGGATGATGAGACGCTCGTCAGAAAAGGAATCCTGATGGAAGTTGACTGGAAGGCACTTGACTGTACGGTTGTCGGAGAAGCGGCAAACGGCCTCGAAGGGCTTGAAATTGCTTCGAGACTCTCACCTGATCTTATTATCTCGGACATCAGAATGCCGAAGATGGACGGCATTGAGATGATCAGAAGGCTTCGTGAGGAAGGAAGTAATGTTGCTGTGATTTTCCTTACAGCCTACAGCGATTTTACTTATGCCCAGAATGCAATCAGGCTCTTTGCGGCCGATTATCTTCTGAAGCCCTTTGAAGACGGCGAGCTTGAGGGGGCTGTCATGAAGGTGAGAGAGCAGCTTTTCGAAAAGAACAGAAAGCCTGAGAAGGTTCCGAACGACATCTACGAGGTCATTATGGCAAATTCTCCGAGCAAGTATGTTGCAGAAGCTGCCGAATATATCATGAAAAACTGCAACAATCCCGATCTTAGTGTCGGGATGATAGCGGAAGCCGTCGGACTTAGCGAGGGGCATCTCAGTCGCATATTCAAGCAGGAAACGGATATGACTCTTGCAAAGTATATCACCGCATTTCGTATGGGTGAGGCGCGGGCTCTGCTCTCAGACCCGAGAAACAAGGTCTATGAGGTGGCTGCACTCTGCGGCTACAGAGATATCAATTATTTTACCACGATTTTCAAAAAGCACATCGGAATTACCCCGTCTGAATTCCAGGGAAAGTAGAGACATGAAGCATATTCGACATTTTTTGTTACTTATCCTTTTATCGGTGAGCGTGTTTCTGACTGCGTGCGGTGAGCAGGTCAGGAACATGAATGAAGCGATTCCCGGGGCATCGGATGACAAACGGCTCGTGATTTTCACTTCGCATAAGGAGGAGGTCTTTGAGCCTGTTGTCCGTGAGTTTGAAGAGGCAACGGGAATCTGGGTCGATGTTGTGACGGGCGGAACGCAGGAGCTTCTTGAAAGGATTGCATCGGGCGATATTCCGGAGGAAGGCTGCGATATCATGTTTGGCGGCGGGGTTGAGAGTCTCGCGGCCTTTTCAGCGTACTTTGAAGCCTACAGGGTTTCGGAGTATGAAATGCTCGACAGTGAATTCGCATCAAAGGATGACACCTATACCGTGTTTTCCTCACTTCCTGTTGTGATTATTTACAATGACAAGCTTGTCTACACAGATTCGGCACCTGCGGGATACCGTGAGCTCTTTGACGAAAAGTGGAAAGGGAAGATAGCGTTTGCTGATCCGAGAAACTCCGGGACAAGCTGTACGGCACTTGAAACGATGGTGCAGCTTCTTGAGGGTGATATGCAGGATCCGGTATCAGATTTTGCAAAGCAGCTTGAATATTCCTGCCTCGAAAAGTCGGGCGAGGTCGTAAACGCCGTCGACGCGGGTACAAAGCTGATCGGGATAACACTTGAAGAATATGCCCTGAAGCAGAAGGCAGCAGGAGCCGACATAGAAATTGTTTACCCGCAAGAGGGCACAAGTGCGATTCCTGACGGTGCAGCAATCGTCAAGGGCACTAAGAGACGTGAAAATGCCGCCTCGTTCATTGAGTTTGTTTCAGGAAGGAATGTGCAGCAGTACATAGAGGACAACTTCTACAGAAGATCGGTGCGCCTTGATGTTACTGACGCGACGGGTCAGGGTGCCGTTGGCACCGGTGAGCTTCGGCGTGACATCCTTACGATGGATTACGATCTTGTCCGGGCGAGCGGTGAACAGGCCCGACTCCTTGGAAAGTGGGGTGAGCTGATTCAATGAAAAAAGCATTCCCGCTTTCATTTAAAAGAGAGCTTCTTATCTGCCTTCTTGTCGTTTCTCTTCTTCCGCTTTTCATATGCAGTATTGTAATTATCAGGTCAATTAAGGCAAA
>JAZLIL010000014.1:0-3894 GCA_045617405.1 Lachnospiraceae bacterium
CTTCTTGTTGAGGATAACGAGCTGAATCTTGAGATAGCATCCGAAATTCTGAAGAGTGAAGGCGTAGAGGTTGAAACGGCGACCAACGGAAGGATTGCACTTGACACATTTGCATCGTCCGAGTTAAACTCATTTGATGCAATCCTGATGGATGTAATGATGCCCGAGATGGACGGACTGACAGCGACAAGGGAAATCAGAATGCTCGACAGACCCGATGCAATGGATGTTCCGATTATAGCAATGACTGCAAATGCTTTTGACGAAGACATACGAAAGTCGAGGGAAGCGGGGATGAATTCCCACGTCTCGAAGCCGATTCAGGTGCCTGTGCTCCTGAGGACATTGTCGGAATACATCAGAAAATAAAGGAAGACCTCAGCCTGTCTGCCCTGCAGCCATGACTGCAGAAGGGCGGTTATATGAACGACAAACCGAAGGGACGCCTTCTTGCGGTAATAACACTCATTGTATCTGCGATTGTGCTTGACGAGGTAATCACGCCGAAGCTTGTCACAGGAACACTGCTGACGCTTTGCGGTGTAATTAATTGTATCTGAAATGAAATGGAAGAAGGCGTGAAGAACAAGACGCTGCAGTGATATAAGAGAAACGGCGGGACTTGTGTTTGTCAGATTAGTGTAGTATAATGGTCGCAGTTTTTATGTGGAGGTAGATGATATGGCTATGAGGTTGGTTACGAGATCTGATTTTGACGGCCTGGCTTGCGGAGCACTTCTTCTTGAGGCCGGCGTTATTGATCACTGGCAGTTTGCTCATCCGAAGGACATTCAGGATGGTCTCGTTCCGGTTGATGAAAATGACTGTCTTGCCAACGTTCCTTTTGTTGAGGGTTGCGGACTCTGGTTTGATCACCATTCCAGCGAGCATGAGAGAGTTCAGCTTGAAGGTAAGTACAAGGGCGAAAGCCGAATGACTCCTTCATGTGCCAGAATCATCTATGAGTACTATGGCGGGGCTGAGAGATTCCCCAATTATTCTGATATGATGGAAGCTGTCGATAAGGTGGATTCGGGAAATCTGACAGTCGACGAGGTTTTGAATCCCACCGGATGGATTCTCATTGGTTTCCTCATGGATCCGAGGACAGGTCTTGGAAGATGGAGACAGTTTACGATTCCTAATTACAAGCTGATGGAAAAACTTATGGTTGCATGTAAAGACATGACAACCGAGCAGATTCTTGCGATGAGCGATGTCCGTGAGAGAATCGAGGTTTACAACGAGCAGACAGAGCTGTTTATGAAGATGGTAAGGGAGCACACTGTCGTTGAAGGAAATCTGATTATTTCGGATCTTCGCGGAGTCGATCCGATTTACACAGGAAACCGCTTCATGATTTACAGTATGTATCCGAATCAGAACATTTCCGCATGGATTGTCAGCGGACGCGGCGGAGAGGGATGTTCTGCGGCTGTAGGCTACAGCATAATCAACAGAACATGTGAGATCGATGTCGGAAGCCTGATGCTCAAATATAACGGCGGAGGTCATAAGAAGGTCGGAACATGTCAGTTTACAAATGAGAACATGGCGACTGAACTTCCAAAGATGCTTGATGAACTGAAGAAAATGGCAAATGCATAAGCTTAATGCACCGGACTTGAATCCGGTGCATTTTTAGGATGGCAGGCGGGTGTGTTTCCCCAAAAAGCGGAGAGTCCGTGCATATGCTGTGAAAGAGGTTTTCATGATAGAAAAAATCCGCGAACAGGATAAAAGAACCGTAGGAATGCTAGGTGAAGAGGCAGTTATGCGCCTTCATGGAAGCAAAGTGGCGGTTTTCGGGGTTGGAGGAGTAGGCTCCTACGTTGTAGAGGCTCTTGCGAGGGCCGGAATAGGGGCGATAGATTTGTTCGATTCGGATGTTGTAGACATTACAAATCTGAACAGACAATTAATAGCGCTTAATTCTAATGTCGGAAGTGATAAAGTGGTAGTTGCCAGGGATAGAGTCTACGACATTAGTCCCGAGACAGATGTAGAAGCATATAAACTGTTTATCGGTCCTGATTCTATTGACGAAATTGATTTTTGGAAATATGATTACATCGTTGACGCGATTGACAATGTAACAGGTAAGCTGCTTATCATAGAGAGGGCGAAGCGGGCCGGAACCCGGGTAATAAGCTGCATGGGAACGGGAAACAAGCTTGACATTACGGCATTTCGAATAGCAGACATTGAGAAAACATCAGTCTGTCCGCTTGCAAAGGTGATGCGAAAAGAGCTTCGGGACCGGGGGATTGCGGATGTCGAAGTGCTGTTTTCAACAGAACAGCCCGTTAAGACAGGTGAGAGAGTACCTGCAAGCAATTCATTCGTGCCGGCAGGCGCAGGGCTTATTATTGCAGGTCATGTGATAAAAGGACTGGCGGGAATCTGAGAGAACGGCTTTCGAGAAATTGAATAACCCGGTCCCCGTATTCTCGTGACTTTGCTCATGTGAGGTTCACAGCGGTTTTGAAAGCACTGAAGGCACTTGCGCCTGTTAGCAGCCATTTTGTGCGAGAAAAAAGTAAGAAAGCATAGAGAGTGAACGCAATGTACAAATTTAAGGAAATATTTAAAGAAGGGACAGATTACATGCTGTTCTTCTTTTCTGTTGTTTTGACGAATCTTGCTTATGGAATTCATAAGGGAGTCATTGACAATTACCTTGCGGAAGAAGTTAATATGGGTGAATTCGACCGTGGAGTTGTGGAATTTTTCAGGGAACTGCCGGGTCTTCTGCTGATTGTAATTCTTGCTGCCTTTTTCATGTTCTCGGCGGAAAAGTTCTACAAAATCGGCGCTGTCGTGATGTTTGCCGGAATGGCACTGCTCGGAGTGGTTCCGCCGTCAAAGGTCGTCGTAATCGCCGTAATCTGTCTCTTTTCAATTGGTGAGCATATCCAGCTTGGCATGAAGAGTACGATTACACTTGAGTATTCAAAGCCGGGAGCGGGCGGAACGGCGCTTGGAATCCTCGGTTCGGCATCGCAGGTAGGTACGCTTGTCGGCTACATTCTGATAATAATTTCCATGAGCCTTTTTAAGGACGTGTTGCCGTACCGGATGTTTTTTGTGGTTTCGGCGGTAATACTTGCCGTGGCGGCAGTATTCTCATTTAAAATCAGGGGAAACAGTGAGACGGATTCGTCAAAGAGGCGTTTCTACTTTAAGAAGAAATTTTTCAAATTCTACATGCTTGAAGTGTTCTATGGAGCTAGGAAACAGGTTTTCTTTACCTTCGGGCCGTATGTTCTTATTCTCTTCTACGGTGCAGATGCGAAGACAATCAGCATTCTTTTTGCAATTTCGGCCATTGCATGCTTCTTCATGTCCCCTGTTATCGGAAAAATCATAGACAGACTCGGCTACAAGATTGTCATGGTTTCCGACACACTGATACTTGTAATTGTGTGCTTCTTCTACGGCTTTGCCCATCATATTTTTCCGAAGGATATCGCATTCATGGTCTGCTGCGTAAACTACGTGCTTGATTCCATTATTTCACTTGCGTCCATGGCTTCAAACGTTTATGTTCAGGATATCTCGGAATCACAGGAGGAAGTCCGTGCGACGATTTCAACGGGAATTTCCGTAAATCATCTGATTACTATCCTGATTGCACTTTTCGGAGGCTGGATCTGGCAGGTACTCGGAATTGAGACACTCTTCATCCTCTCTGCAGTCCTTGGACTTTGCAACAGCGCCTATGCCGCTACGATAAAAACTCAAAAGAAGGCGCTAGTACAGCGTCCCAAAATTAACTAGACCAAAAACGCAGAATAAATTTTCGTCCTGCAAAGAAGAAAAACGCAGGCGTAGCGGGCTACGTCAAGTTTTTCTGATGAAGCAGGCGGAAATTTAGGCAAGTTATTTGGTCTG
>JAZLIL010000015.1:0-7303 GCA_045617405.1 Lachnospiraceae bacterium
GCTGCGGGCAGACGGCAGGACTTCAGGAATTCCGGTTATCATGTCGACGGCAAAGGGTGCGGAGTACGACAAGGTAATCGGCCTCGATTCGGGCGCCGATGACTACCTGGCGAAGCCCTACGGCATGCTGGAGCTGATCAGCAGGGTGAGGGCGGTGCTTCGCCGGACGGCTCCGAAAAGCGCATCGGAAACGCTGCAGATCGGGACGCTTGTCCTGAACAGAAACACCCGCGTCATTCTTGCGGATGATAAGCGGGTAACCCTTACACTAAAGGAATACGAACTGCTTCTGATGTTCATGAGCAATCCCGGGCTTGTTTTTTCACGTGAGCAGCTTCTTCGAAGCATCTGGGGCGCCGACTACGCCGGTGAAACCCGCACGGTTGACGTTCACATCGGAACACTTCGCACAAAACTCGAATCCTGCGGAGAGTACATTCAGACTATCCGCGGAGTCGGCTACAAAATGGAATCAGGCAACTGATAGGGAGCACATTTCCCTCAATCTGCACTGCTCCGGGCACGGAGTTCGTTACAAAATGGAGGCAAACAATTGAAAAGGAGCATATTTCGCTCAATCTGCATTGCTTCAGGAGCAGTTTTTCTTGCAACAATGGCTGTTATTCTCGGTGCTTTTTCCGAGTTCTTCTCGAATACTCAGCAAGCCAGGCTGAAGGCGCAGACAGAGCTTGCGGCTCAGGGGGTCGAACACGAAGGAATTTCATATTTCGATGGTTACTCCTTCAACAACCTGCGTGTGACGCTGGTGAATGAAGACGGAAGCGTTTTATATGACAGCGAATCAAACGTAAAAGACATGGAAAGTCATGCGGACCGTGAGGAAATCAGGGAAGCCCTCGCCGACGGATACGGCGAAAGCTCGCGCTACTCCTCGACGCTTGTGCAGCGCAGGATTTACTCGGCGCAGCTGCTTTCGGACGGGACGGTGCTGCGGCTTTCGAGCTCGCACCTGACAATTCTGTCTCTGCTTGTGGTGATGCTTCAACCGATTGTTCTTGTTGTCATTATCGCCGTTGCTGTTTCGTTTGTGCTTGCCGCGCGGCTCTCTGACAAAATCGTGAAGCCGCTCATTGGTCTCAATCTTGACGATTCCTCAGGGAAGGCGGAATATGAAGAGCTCCGACCGCTGCTTGACAGTCTCGACAATACAGAGAAGGAGAAGTCTGAAAAGATGCGGCGGGAGTTTACCGCAAATGTTTCGCACGAGCTGAAGACACCGCTCCAGTCGATTTCCGGCTATGCCGAGCTTTTGAAGAACGGGATGGTCAGGGAGGAGGACACGGGCAGGTTCCTCGATACCATATACGCCGAATCGCAGCGCATGATTGCGCTTGTCGAGGACATCATCGGACTGTCACGGCTTGACGAGGGAAACTTCGACGAGGAACGCGAGGAGATTGATCTTTATATGCTTGCGGAAAAGACGCTTCGCATTCTCGAACCGTCGGCAAAGGACAGGAACATCTCCCTGTCGCTGTCCGGGGAATCGGCGAGCGTGACGGGAATTTCCGAGCTGCTTGAAAGCATGCTTTACAATCTGACCGACAACGCGATCAAGTACAACCGGGAAAGCGGCTCAGTGAGCATACGAATCGAGAATACCGCCGAAGCGGCGGTGCTGTCTGTCAGCGACACGGGAATCGGAATCCCCGAAGAGGACAGGGAACGCATTTTTGAGCGATTCTACCGTGTGGACAAGAGTCATTCAAAGGCACTTGGCGGGACCGGGCTCGGGCTTTCAATCGTCAAGCATGCCGCGAAGCTTCACAACGCAAACGTGGAGCTCGACAGCATAATCGACGGCGGAACGACCATCACCGTAACCTTCCCCAAAGAAAAGCAGATTAAATAGATGCAAGGCAGGTGACCGCTTCATGGGGAATGCGGCCAAACAGCCATAAGGTGGTTTCTCAACAAAATCAGATTGAATAGATGTAAGGCAGGTGACTTATATGGGAATCGGAAATGTAATCAGTTTATTTTGCGGACTCTCGCTGTTTCTTTTTGGCATGAATCTTATGGGAAACGGCTTGCGCAAGGTGTCCGGGGAAAAGCTTGAAGTGGTGCTCTACAAGCTTTCGAGCAATCCGCTTAAAGGCGTCCTGCTCGGTACAGGAGTGACGGCTGTAATCCAGAGCTCATCCGCCACATCCGTTATGGTTGTCGGATTTGTTAATTCAGGAATGATGAAGGTCAGACAGGCCATCGGCATAATCATGGGTGCCATCATCGGAACAAGCATTACCGGCTGGGTAATCTGTCTTTCGGCTGTAGGCGGAAGCGGCATTTTTGAAATCATTTCCACCGACACTCTGACTACCGTAATGGCAGTGGTCGGAATTGTTCTTCTGATGTTCACAAAAAAGGAAAAGAACCACCAGACCGCTTCGATTCTTCTTGGTTTCGCTGTTCTTATGGTCGGAATTTCATTGATGACCGATGCGGTGTATCCACTTCGGGAGAGCAAGGCTTTCATAGATATGCTGACCGGCTTCTCAAACCCGATAGTGGGAATCCTGGTCGGGCTGCTCTTTACCTGCCTGATTCAGAGCGCATCCGCAGCAGTCGGTATTCTCCAGACGCTCGCCGTAACAGGCGCAATCAGTTTTCATCTGGCGCTGCCCGTAATCATGGGAATTGCAATCGGTGCTTCTGTTCCTGTTCTTCTTTCGGCACTTGGAGCCAATGCGAGCGGCAAGCGGACCGCACTGATTTACCTCATTGTTGACACCCTCGGAGCGCTGCTTTTCGGCATCATCTTCTATTCGGCCAACGCAATTTTTCATTTTGACATCATGGACAGCCCAATGAGCATGATGAGTGTGGCACTTCTCAACACACTTTTCAGAGTGGCCATCATACTGATGCTTTTCCCGATGATTGGCATAATCGAAAAATTTGTAAATGCCATCGTAAAGGAGAAAAAGGAAAACATTGCCGAACTTAAGGATGCCGAGCGTCTTGAAGAAAGATTCCTGACGCATCCCGCACTTGCTATTGAGCAGGTGAAGATTGCCATTCATTCCATGGCGGAGCTGGCCTGCGAAAGCATCTTCGAGGCAATGCGGCTCTTTGATACATTTTCGGACGCAGGATTCAAGAGAGTGTACGACCTTGAAGAAATCATCGACACCTACGAAGACAGAGTCGGAAACTACCTTGTCAGGATTATGAAAAACGAGCTCGAAGGAACCCAGAACAGTACAGTAAACATGTTTCTCCATTCGGTAAACGATTTTGAAAGACTTGGTGACCACGCAAAGAATCTTGCGGAATCGGCAAAGGAAATATTTGACAAGAAAATAATACTCTCGAACGATGCAGAAAGCGAAATGAAGAACCTGTTTGCGGCAATCACCGAGATTCTCAGTAATATGAAGAGCGCCTTTGTTGACGAAGATATCGATGCTGCATACAGAATTGCACCGTTAGAGGAGCTGATTGACAACTTCTGTTCCGAATACAAACGTAATCACATTAATCGTGTACAGAGCGGTATCTGCCTCTACAACCACGGATTTGTCTTTAATGACATGCTTACTGATCTCGAGAGAGTCGGTGACCACTGCTCCAACCTCGGAATCGCCATTCGTATCCGCCACGGCGAGATGAGCGACAGACACGGCACCATGACCAAGCAGGAAATAGAAAAAACACACGACTACAAGAAGCTGTACGGGGAGTATGCAGAAAAGTTCAGAATAGAGTAGGGCGCGGTCGCCCTGACAAGCAGAAAGATGCATTTCGTCAGGCATACGTGAAGCTCAAAAAGGCAGTATTATTGTGCTGATTTTTTCTTTACTCTCAACACAATATGTGATATCATGTATATGTGCGATTTTATCGTAATTACCGAAAGATTTAACAGCTATATCAAAATGCCTGTATGATATTTCATTTTACAGAGAGTAATACAACTTCAGGAGGGATGGCTATGGCAAACATTATGGCGGGACTTGTCCGTACCAATGACAACTGCGTAGGATGCAACAAGTGTATAAGTGTGTGCAGCTGTATGGGTGCAACCATTGCAGAACAGCTCGGAAACGGAAACAACATTATCAGCGTTGACGGCACAAAGTGTATAGCTTGCGGAGCATGCTTTGATGCCTGCGAGCACAATGCCAGAGAGTATGTTGACGATACTGAGGCGTTTTTTGAGGATCTCAAAAAGGGCGAAAAGATTTCAATTCTTCTTGCTCCGGCTTTTCTTGCCAATTATCCTCATGAGTACGATAAGGTGCTCGGCGGTCTCAGGAAGCTTGGCGTAAACAGGATTATCAGTATTTCTTTCGGTGCGGATATCACTACCTGGGCGTACCTCAATTATATCAAGAAGTACAATTTCCTCGGCGGCATTTCGCAGCCCTGCCCCGCTGTTGTCGGTTACATTGAGCATTATGTACCTGAGCTTCTTCCGAAGCTTTTCCCTGTTCAGAGTCCTACAATGTGCGGTGCTATCTACGCAAAGAAGTACATGGGCATCAATGACAAATTTGCCTTCATCAGCCCCTGCATTGCAAAGAAGAACGAATTTGAATCAGTAAGAGGAAAAGGACTTATCCGCTACAATGTTACTTTTGATCATCTTATGAAGTACGTAAGAGAGCATAATGTTTCGGGTCCTTCCGTAAAGGATGAAATCGAGTACGGTCTCGGCTCTGTCTACCCTACTCCCGGCGGACTAAAGGAAAACGTTTTCTGGTTCCTTGGGGAAGATGTTTATATCCGTCAGGTTGAAGGCGAAAAGCACATGTACAGCTACCTTGAGAAGAACAAGACTAAGCTCTCGAAGGGCCAGCTGCCTTACGTTTTCGTCGATGCCCTCAACTGCAGCAGCGGGTGCCTCTACGGTACAGCTACCGAGGAGGCAAAGGACGGGAACGACGACAATCTTGTCGAGATGATGCGCATCAGGGAAAAGAGTAAGAATTCTTCAAAGAACAATCCCTGGTCCAGAAAGCTCAAGCCCGAGCAGAGACTTAAGATGCTCAACAAGCAGTTCGCTAAGCTTTCACTTGATGACTTCGTCTGCACCTACACGGACAGATCTGCGGAATGTACATGGAATGTGCCTTCGGAGTCCGAACTCGACCGCATTTTTAAAGATATGGGAAAGACGTCCGGCGATTCGAGGCAGATAAACTGCTCATGCTGCGGCTTCGATACCTGCAAGCAGATGGCGACGGCGATTTATAACGGCTTCAACCACAAGGAAAACTGTATCCACTTCCTTAAGAGCCAGATTGAGGAAGAGAAGGACAATGCTTCACGCCTTGCATCTCAGGTTGATAATGAGAAAGAGATGATTGTTGCGCAGCAGAAGAAAGTTACCGAGACAATCGAAAGCATCAACAGCGAGTTTATTCAGATTCATGAATCCGTTGACAGGCTTTCCGAGGACAACAACAGCAACAGCAAAGAGTGTCAGGTAATTGCCGACAGCATGAAGAGCATATCCAATTTCTGCATGCTCCTCAAGCAGTCCATGAACGACATTAACAATTCCATCAAGGAGCTTACCGAGAACAACGCAGAGGTTGTATCCATTGCATCTCAGACAAATCTCCTTGCCCTTAATGCTTCCATTGAGGCTGCAAGAGCCGGCGAGGCAGGACGAGGCTTTGCCGTTGTGGCAAGCGAAATCAACCAGCTCGCTGCCAATTCCCGCGAGACCGCTTCAAAGAGCGGCGACACACAGGATAAGATCCTCCTTGCAGTTGACAAGCTTCTGACTGATTCTGCGACACTTATGCAGACGGTCGAAAGTGTTAACGAGAAGACCGGAAAGCTTGCAAGCGTTGCAGAAGAAATTGCAGTCGCAACCGGTCAGATTAGGGAGGCAAGTGATGGTGTAAAAAGGAATCTTGACAAGCTGATAAAGTAGACACGAAAAAGTAAGCATAATCCCGGGGGCGAGCGGCACGATGCCGTTCACCCCGTTTGAGTTATTCCATAGTCACACTTTAGTCACAATCAGTGACTAAAATAGTCTCATTGATAATTAAACGTCTGTGTTTCAGAAGTGATTTGCAGACGGAATACTTTTTCAGGAGGAAATCATGAAGAACGTTACACGTATTTTATCCTTTATCTGTGCGCTGGCACTTATTGTTGCAGGCTTTGCCCCCTCATCAGTTAAGGCTGAAACCGGCGCAAATGTCAAGGTTGACAAGGTCTATGAGATTATGGCCAGGCTTAATGCCGATGAAACCGATTACATCAAAAAAGAGTTTAGCAAGACGGTAGAGTTTGCCGGCGGAAAGCTCAACTACACTGCAAGCCGTATTATGTTTTACAGCAACAGCGACAAGGATGCTGCAAAGAAGCTCAACAAGGCAATAAAAAAGGCTGCTAATAAGGATGCCCTTCAGTATTACATCAACCTTTTTGAAGAGAACGGATACGAAGCCGGCGACAATCTTGTCATGAATGTCGATGTAAACAACATCTCTTTCTCAAGACAGGGAAACATCCTCTCATTAATGTTTAATGTTACCGCAGGCTATGAGACAAGTGCATATCCTGTTACACTTGTGAAAATCTGCAACATCAACCTCAACAACGGAAAGCGCATTAAGAATATCTCTTCCATCATTGCAGATGAAGACGGATTTAAGCAGGAAGTGCTTTCTGAAGTAAAAAGTCAGATAGAAGACATGAAGAACGACAAGGAAGCCGAATACGGTCTCTTCGACGAAATCGATGATGAAGCAATCTTAAACGAAATCATCTTGAGAAACATCGATTTCTTCTACCGCGGAGCTCAGCTCATCATCAACGAGGGAGTTATCGGACCTCATGCTGCAGGACCTAACGGTTTTTCTATTCCTCAGGAAGTTATTGACAAGTATTTCAAAACAGGAAAGTATCAGCTTATCCGCCCTCTTTCCTCTTCAGTAATCTGTTTCGACGAAGAGCGCGGCGGAAGCTACTGGAACTGTGACTTTATCTCTGGTGATAATGTAGTGGTTCTCAATAATGACTGGTACATTCCCGAGAAGATGTATAAGCTTCCCGCTGACGGAGATGCCTACACACATGCATTCTACTTCAAGGCAGTTAATCCCGGTACGGCAGAGATTCAGCTGACAAAGTACAATGCTTCCGGAGACAAGGAGCTTGACCACATGAACATTACCGTCAATGTCAATGAAGACCTGTTCTTCTTCGAAGTAAATTCAGAAGGCTGACAAGAAAACTACATCGGTAATTGAATCACCGGGCATCATGTACAAGGGGGGTTCGCCGCGGGGAACAGATGCCCCGCGGGGGGTGGTGG
>JAZLIL010000016.1:0-4536 GCA_045617405.1 Lachnospiraceae bacterium
AAAATGACATGGATGTCATTTTAGGCACCCACTGAGGCAAGGATGCCGAATGGGTGCCGACCCCGAACGCCTTCTATCCGCTTGGCAAGGAACAGTGCGGGCCCCTTAGACCTTGTTAAAAGCGAAAAGTGTCAAATGCATATGTTCCAAAGCAACAGACCAAAGCGAGAAAAGGCGGTAGGCAGGAACTGCGAAAAGCGCCAAATACACATGCACCCAAGCAGCTCGCCACATTCAAAGGCGGTCGCAGAAACCGCTTCAGTCCCCTATCTTGCCAGGCGCTTTGAAATGCTGTAGAGGTACTTGTCGGGCATGGCTTTGATCTTGATGGCTTCGGCAAGATCAACATCTACGAATTCTGAATTCTTGTAGACAATGATGCGGTTCTTCTCGCCCGAATAGATTGCTTCAACCGCCTTTGCGCCCATTGCCGAACCCATAACCCTGTCGAGACAGGTCGGCTCGCCGCCGCCCTGAATGTATCCGAGAATCGTCGCCCTCGTCTCAAGACCTGTTGCGAATTCGATGCGCTTTGCGAGGCCGTTTGATCCGCCGACAGAATCCGCATTGACAATCAGATGCAGCTTCTTGCCCGAATTCTTAGCCTTAAGGATACGGCTTATGATTCTCGACTCATCGTGATCGTAATACTCCGGCGTAAGCGCTTCCTCGGCACCGGATGCGATACCGCACCAGAGAGCATTGTGACCGGAGGTCTTTCCCGAAACCTCGATGATGGAGCAGCGTTCATGTGAAAGCGATGTGTCACGAACCTTGTCTATTGCCGTCATTGCCGTATTGATGGCTGTGTCAAAACCGACCGAATACTCGCTTGCAGCAATATCGTTGTCAATAGTAGCGGGAATTCCTATTACGTTGATTCCCTTTTCCATCAGATCCCTTGCACCTGCCATCGAGCCGTTTCCACCGACAACAATCAGTGCATCGACGTGCTGCTCCTGAAGTGTCCTGGCTGCACGTTCAAGTCCTCTCTTTGTCATAAACTCGGGGCACGATGCCGAAAGCAGCATTGTACCGCCCTTCTGAACCGTTTCAGAAAGAGATCGGTTGTTCATCTCTTCGAAATCCTGCTCGATGAGTCCGGCAAATCCTCTGTGAAAGCCGATAACTCTCATGCCGTAATACATTGCGGTACGAACGGCCGCTCTGATAACAGCATTCATTCCGGGTGAATCGTCACCTGATGTGATGATTCCGACAGTCATGTCCTTTCTGACGATGCTCTCGATAGGGAACATTCCCTCAGTGCTCATCATCGCCTGATCGCCCTTTCTTGTCAGCTTGTCAAGCATCTTTACAAGATGGGGATCGAGAGTTTTCTTCATCTTAAGTGCTTCTTCAATATCAAAATCGGTAAATGTACCGTTCTTGTAGGCAATTACCCTGTTCTTTGCTCCGTTTTCGAGAAGATCGACGGCCATTGCACCCATTGCCGATCCGAATACTCTGTCCTTGCATGAAGGGCTTCCGCCTCTTTGCAGGTACCCGAGAACCGTGGCGCGTGTTTCTACGCCTGTAGCATACTCAATTCGCTTTGCCATTCCCTCAGAATCTCCGATGCTCTCGGCATTGACGATGACGTAATGCTTTCTTCCGTTGAGTCTCTTCTTGATGATGTCGTTAATCAGGTTCTGTTCTTCATAATGATAAAGCTCATTTGAAAGAACCGCCTCCGCACCTGTTGCGATTCCGCACCATAAAGCGATGTGTCCGGCACTTCTTCCCATCACCTCAATAATTGAGCAGCGCTCATGTGATGTCGAGGTGTCCCTTATTTTATCAATCGCATCCATCGCAGTATTTACTGCCGTATCAAAACCGATGGTGTAATCGGTGCAGGAAATATCAAGATCGATTGTGCCGGGGATTCCGATTATATTGATGCCTCTCTTGTAAAGTGAAAGACCGCCCTTGAAGGAGCCGTCGCCTCCGATGATAACAAGTGCCTCAATGCCGATCTCTTTACAGACTTTTGCGGCAAGATCCTGTCCCTCTCTTGTCATCATCTCCGGACATCTTGCGGAAAGGAGGAATGTACCGCCTTTCTGAATGGTACCGGCAACCGACCTGCTCGTAAGCTCCAAATATTCTCTTTCAATAAGACCCGAAAAGCCTCTTTGGATTCCGATGACCTTGATTCCCTTTGCCACCGCAGTCCTGACAACGGCTCTCACTGCCGCATTCATTCCGGGCGCATCGCCGCCGCTTGTGAGCACACCGATAATCTTCGGTGCAGGCAGTCTGTCTTCGGCTGCTGCGTCCGAAGCCTGCTTTGCTGCTTCCGCCTTCTTTGACGCCGCTTTCGTTGTTTTCTTAACCTCTTCCGGTTCTCCTGTCTTTTTTGCTGCCATTTGGGTCCCTCCCATTCTAATCTTTGACGGCTACGGCGTTTTCGCCGAAGCGCACTCTCAGTTTTTCAAGAAGCGTTCCGTTAACCTGAACACTGTAGTTTCTTGCAAGACGTTTGATCGCCTTTTCCCTCTCAAGGTAGATGACCACCGTATCCTTTCCGTCGCTTTCGGCAAGCATCTCAAGAAGCTCGCCCTCGCGCGCCACATAGCCATCCTTGTCCCTGAATCTGATCCACAGTTCCCGCGGAATCATGTCAAAAGTCTTTATATCAGAGGCAATAAGCCTTGCATCCTTATCCTCTTCCACGGAAGCCCTTCCCGTAATCAGAAGCTTTTCGTCGGTCTCGAGAAGCCGCCTGAATTTTTCGTAATCTCTCGGGAAAACAATAACCTCAACCACTCCGTAGATATCTTCTATCGTAATAAAGGCCATGTTCTGGTTCGTCCTCGTAAGCTTCAGAGTCTTCGACAGAAGAACTCCGCCGATAGTCTGAGTCGACCCGTCCTCAACCTTCACCGTTCCGTTTTCATCGTCAAGCATGAAATCCGTTGTCGCGCACGTGACATGGCGTCTGATGATTCCCATGTAATCATCGAGAGGATGACCGCTTAAGTAAACACCCAGAACTTCCTTTTCGAATGCGAGAATCTCTTCCTTTCTGTACTCGCCCACATCCGGCAGTTCATATTCCCGCTCGCGCTCGGCGGGATCGCCCATCAGATCAAACAGGCTGATCTGTCCGACAAGTTCATTCTTCCTGTCCCTTGCAACGCCGTCGCAGACCTTGACGTAGATCTGCATATTCTGCTTTCTCGTACCGTTCAGACTGTCAAAAGCGCCCGCCTTTATCAGGCTTTCGATTGTCCTCTTGTTTGCCTCCTTCGGTGAAACACGAAATATGAAGTCCCGAAGACTCGTATACCTGCCTCCGCGTTCCCGCTCAGTCACAATCGTGTCGATGACCGGACGGCCGAGTCCCTTGATTGCCGAAAGAGCATATCTGATTTTTCCGTCAGACACGGTAAAGTCCGCCGCACCCTCATTGATGTCGGGCGGCAGAATCGGGATGTTCATCTGCCTGCAGACATAGATGTATCCGGCCACCTTTGCAGGATTATCAATAACCGACGACATAAGTGCCGCCATGAACTCAACCGGATAGTGTTCCTTCAGAAACGCCGTTCTGTAAGCTACTACCGCATATGCAGCGGCATGCGATTTATTGAATGCGTAGTTTGCGAAATCAGTCATGTCATCGAAGATTTTTGTCGCAGCCTCGGCACTGATGCCGTTCGCAACGCATCCCGGAACCTTAAGCTCCGGATTGCCGTTGATAAAGTAATCCTTTTCCCTTTGCATGACGTCGTGCTTCTTTTTTGCCATAGCACGCCGCACAATGTCGCTTCGTCCGAAGCTGTAGCCCGCAAGGTCACGCACAATCTGCATTACCTGCTCCTGGTAGACCATACATCCGTAGGTCGCTTTAAGAATCGGCTCCATTTGCGGACAGTCGTAAACGACACTTGAAGGGTCATTCTTTCCCTTTATGTAAGCCGGTATGAAATCCATGGGACCAGGCCTGTAAAGCGAGATACCCGCAATGATATCCTCCATCGTCCTCGGGCGAAGCTCCTTCATGAAGCTCTTCATTCCGGTGCTCTCAAGCTGGAACACTCCCTCTGTTTTTGCTGAAGAAATCAGGTCATAGACCTTCTCGTCCTCGTAGCTGATTGTCTCTATCGAAAAGTCCTTCGGTGCATTTCCGGACTCAATCGCCATCCTCTCGGCGTTCTGAATAACCGTCAGTGTTCGAAGTCCAAGGAAATCCATCTTCAGAAGACCGAGCTCCTCAAGCGTTGTCATCGTGTACTGAGTCGTAATCGAACCGTCTGCCGCTCTTGAAAGTGGAACATACTCATCGACGGGAGCATTTGAAATTACGACACCTGCCGCATGAATAGAAGTGTTCCTCGGAAGTCCCTCGAGCCTTCGCCCCATATCAATGAGCCTTGTAATTTCAGGATCGTTCGCATAGACCTCCTTAAGATCCTTGCTGATCTCAAGTGCACGGTCAATCGTAATGCCGGGCTCAAAGGGTATCATCTTTGCTATCGCATCAACTCTTGCATAAGGCATATCAAGAGCGCGCCCGACATCCCTGAT
>JAZLIL010000017.1:0-10796 GCA_045617405.1 Lachnospiraceae bacterium
GGTCCATGACCTTTTCGGATTCCATATCGCGCTTTGTGTCCTCGATGGCGCGCAGCTGGTCGTCGGTCTCCTCGTAGGGGAACAGCTCCTCGAATTCACGCTGCCAGACGGTGTCCTCGCAGAAGCGGTGTCCGGCCCGCATCTGGCGCTTTGCGTAGAGGTCGACAAGCTCCGTCGCGATCTCTTCGACGGCATGTCTGACCTTGGTCTTCGTCGTTTTCCACTCCGTGGAATTCAGTTTGTTGACCTTCGGCGGCTTGGCGTCGGCGCCGGCGTACTTCCGGACAGCGCCCATTGCCGAGGCGAGGACATAAAGTGTACCGCCGCCCGCATATTCGACCTTGACGTAATCCTTCCTGACATGGTCAACGTCAATCTGCTCAATACCGCGGTAGATGCCGATTCCGTAGGTCTCGTGCACAACATAATCTCCATATGAAAGCTCGGCAAAATCAGCTATCGTCCTGCCCGAGCAGGTCTTTTTCTTCTTCTTTTTCTTCTCAGCGCCAAAGATGTCGCTCTCCGAAATCACGGCGAACTTAATGAAGGGATATTCAAATCCTCGCGAAATGCTCCCGTGCGCGGTCATGATTTCTCCGGGGAGAAGCTCGCGGGAAAAGTGTGCCTTGGACGGTCCGGGCTTCGAAGAGGCGGATTCCCCGGTGGCGACCTGTCCGGGCTTCGGGCTGGCAGATTTCCCGGTGGCGACCTGTCCGGGCTTCGGGCTGGCAGATTTTCCGGTGGCTCCTGATGAGTAGAAGGCCGTCAGCCCCCTCTCGCAAAGGTCCTTTGCGAGGCGTTCGGCTCTCGATCTTGAGCCCGAGAGCAGTACGACTCGGTACCCCTGACGTTTCCAGGCCTCAAGCTCGTGAACGAGCATCTCAAAGTTTCCGTTATATGAGTTAATGCTTCGAACAGACATGTCCATCGAAAGCCCCGCCTGAATCGGCGCGAACCTGTAGTCAAGCGCCGACAGCATAATGGGCGCTGCGCCCGCAAGCTTTGCAAGCACAGCCTCATGGCCGATAAACGACTCCGTCTGTTCGGGCAAAATGTATCCGTGTTCAAGCCTTCCGCGCATGCTCTGTGTAAATTCGCAGGAGACAGCCTCGCCCTTTTCGACGATACGGGCAGGTTCATCGAGAAATACATGAAGACCTGCTGCGGAGCATGAAATGACATTTTCAAAGAATGACACCGAATCCTTGCAGAAGAAGGTGATGTAGCTGTCGAGGTTTGCCGCACCACCGAGGTACTCAACATTTTCGCAGAATTCTTCAACAGTACGCGTGAGGTTGGTGGCCTCTGCAGGCTTCAGATCCTTCCGGAGGTCCTTTATATACTCATCGGCACGGACCTTCAGGTTGTGAATTCCGTTTAATCGCACGTCTTCCGTCGGGATGATTTCTGCAGCGGGGTAGATGCGGACGCTGTCGAGTTTTTCCCGGGAGCGCTGGCTGTCAGGCTCGAAGGAGCGGATGGAGTCAATCTCGTCGCCCCAGAGCTCAATTCGGCAGGGAAGCTCCTCCGTGAGGCCGAAGATGTCGATGATTCCGCCGCGGACACTGAATTCGCCGGGCTTTTCGACCTGATCAACCCTGAAGTAGCCCAGATCGACAAGCTTCTTTGTAAATCCGGTAATGTCGAGCGAATCAGCTGCGCCGACCTCAAGGACGCGGTCTGAAACCATGCCGATAGGAGCAACCCTGTCCATCCCGCCGTCGATGGTCGTAACGATGGTGACGCGCTCGCCTTCGATGAGGCTTTTCATGACACGCAGACGCTCGGTAACCAGGACATTTCCGCGGATATCGGCGCTATAAAAAATAACGTCCTTTGCCGGATAGTAAAGCACGTTTGATTCGTAAAGCGCGAGGTCACTGACAAGCTCCTTTGCCCGAAGGTCATTATGTGTGATCACAAGTCTGACGCGGCTCTCGTCCGCAAGTGCGGCGATAAGGTGGCTTTTCTGTGCATCGGTGCAGCCGGAGATTCTCACCGGGCAGGGAGATTTCCTGTAGGCTTCGCGCAGATTATTCAGTTCTGTATATGCCGTAAGCGGCGAAAAGAAAGTTGAATTCATAGGTCCTTAAGTTGTCTCAGTTTTGCCGGGTGCCTCGCTTTTACCGGGTGCCTCGGTTTTGCCGGGTGCCCCGCTTTTGCCGGGTGCCTCGGTTTTGCCGGGTGCCTCGCTTTTGCCGGGTGTCTCGCTTTTGCCGGGTGTCTCGCTTTTACCGGGTGTTTCGCTTTTGCCGGGTGCCTCGCTTTTGCCGGGTGTGTCGGTTTTGCCGGGTGCCTCGCTTTTGTCGGGTGCCTCGCTTTTGCCGGGTGCCCCGCTTTTGCCGGGTGTCTCGGTTTTATCACTCTTCTGCTTCTTTTCCTTTTTGAAATTAAACTCATTCATGGCGGCATCGGGGCCGTCTTTTATCATTTTGAGAACTGCCTTCGCGGCGCGATCCTCTGCCTCGGACATCTTATCACGGTCCTCACCTTCAAAATGACCAAGGACAAAATCGACAAGATCCATCTGCGCGGGCTTTTCGCCTACGCCGACGCGCACACGCGAAAATTCCTCGGAACCGAGATGAAGAATTATGTTTTTCAGGCCGTTGTGCCCGCCGGCACTGCCTTTCTTGCGGATTCTCAGGTTTCCGACATCAAGATTGATATCGTCGCAGATGACGATGACATCTTCCGGACTACAGTTGTAGTAATCAGCTGCAGCGCGAATACACTCTCCGCTGAGGTTCATATAGGTGAGGGGACAGAGAAGCATGATCTTCTCTCCCTCGTAGAAGCCAGTGGCGAGCTGACCTTTGAATTTCCGTACGGTAAGCGGCAGACCAAGCTCACGGGCAAGCCGGTCAATGACCTCAAAGCCCACGTTGTGCCGCGTCCCCGCATATTTATTTTCAGGGTTTCCCAAACCTGCAATGATTTTCATACTAATCTCCGTTTTCTGCTTTCGAGTACACATGGCCTGGCCTCAGGGTTTCGCCCTTCAGCTCGTAGAGCTCCGAAACCGTCACAAGCTCGTAGCCGTTCTCGATGAACCACGGGACAAGGACGCTGACGGCATCTGCCGTTGAATCGTAGAGGTCGTGCATCAGAATGACATTGCCGTCCTCTGCCTTGGAGCGGACGAGCTGCACGATAGCGTCACAGTTTCGCGATTTCCAGTCGAGCGAATCGAGCGACCAGCACACCGCCGGCATGGTCAGCATATCAAGTACTGTCCTGTCGTACTCGCCGTAAGGCGGGCGGAGCAGCACAACCTCGTCCTCCGGAAGATCACATACCTTTCTGATCAGTGCCTCGTTATCAAAAATCTCCTTCCTCATCCTGTCCTTCGAAAGCTTTGTAAGATGCGGATGATTTGAGGTGTGATTGGCAACCTCGCAATCAATTTCAAGCATTCGCTTCAGATGGTCTTTGTACGGAGAAATATTGTAGCCGACGGCGAAGAATGTCGCTCTTGCCCCGTATTCTTCAAGGGTGTCAAGGATTCTTTTCGTCGCCTTCTCCGAGGGGCCGTCATCAAAGGTCAGAGCAACATACTTCGGAGGCGCGGAAGGCTCTTCTTCTACAATGGTAGAAGAGTTGTCCTCGAAGTCGGACGGCATGTTCCCGGAATCCGTGGTGTCTCCCAAAGAGACATTACCCGGGGCAGCGTTCGAATCACTTCCGGGTAAAGATGCATCAGGAGCGGCTGATGTGGATGCGCCGGGAGCGGCTGATACCGATGCGTCGGGGGCGGCATTGCCTGACTCGCTGCCCGTCAGGAATTCACCGGAGGCGGCGTTAGATGAGACGCCCACTTCACTGTCCTCCTTGATGCGGATGGCCAAATTTCCGCTTGCGGCCTTCGCAAGCGGAACCTGATATTCATTTTTGAAGGCATAACCATAGGCGGCAATCAGGGCTACCCCGACTACCGCTGTTATGATCCAGATTATCCACGTAATGCGTGGCAAACGGAACTTCTTCATTCTTTTTTCTTTCTTTCATTTCCCGCTTGTGACAAGAACAGTCGGTCACTCCGCTTCGCTTGTGACAAGAACAGTCGGTCACATCCGATGCGACTACATGTGGAAGCGTTCGCTGTTCTCGACTACGATCCTGACTTCGCCGGGCTCGGCGCGATAAACGCCGTTAGGGCTCAGCGTGTCGCGGCTCTCAACGATGCAATTCTCGATGACGGTGTTGTCACCGATGTAGACGTCGTTCATAATAATCGAGTTTTTGATGACGCAGCCGTTGCCGACGTAAACATTGCGGAAGAGAACAGAATTCTCGACGGTACCGTTGATGATACTGCCGCTTGAAACGATGCTGTTCCTGACAACTGCCGAAGCGTTGTACTTTGCGGGCGGAAGGTCATCCTCCTTGCTGTAGACCTCGGGGTACTCCTTGAAGAAGTAGTGACGCACTTCAGGCTTAAGGAAGTCCATGTTGACATCGTAGTAGGACTGGATGGAGCTGATGTTGCGCCAATACCCTGTGTGCGTGTAGGCATAGAGCTTCTTGTCACCGATGTAACGGGTAACGATGTCCTTGACGAAATCGTAGCGTTCCTCGGAAATCGACTTCTCAACCATGTCGATAAGGGCACGGCGGCGAATGATGTAGATGCCGCAGGAAATCAGATTGATTCCCTCGGGCTGGTCAAAAGGCTTCTCGACAAAGCTCGTGATTCTCATATCCCCATCAACACCGACGAAGCCGTAGCGGCTCGGGTCGAGCTTTGCCTCGCCGATTGGCGAGCAGACAACTGTGATGTCGACCTTCTTCTGGATGTGGTACTCCATGATCTTGTCGAAGTCCATCTTATAAATAGCGTCACCGGAAGTGATGATGACATAGGGCTCATGGCTGTTCTTCAGATAGGACAGGTTCTGGTAGATTGAATCGGCGGTGCCGCGATACCAGAAGGAGTTGTCAACCGTAATCGTGGGTGTCAGGACAAAGAGTCCACCGCGCTTACGACCAAAATCCCACCACTTTGATGAACTCAAATGGTTGTTCAGAGATCTTGAATTGTACTGAGTCAGCACAGCAACCTTCTCAACACGCGAGTTTGAGTAGCTTGACAATGCAAAATCAACGCTTCTGAAGCTTCCTGCAACGGGCATTGCCGCAATCGCACGCTTCTTGGCGAGTTCCTTCATTCTGTTGTTCGTTCCTGCTGCAAGGACAATTCCAATCGCTTTCATCTTGCCACACCACCTTTCTCAAGGCACTTGCCGCTCGGCAGGCATCCGTTTTCGTAATCCTGAGCGGTTGTCTTTCCGCAGATCATGGTGTTGCGTCCGACGTGGACGCCGTCCGGGATCTCGGAGAACTCCCCTACGGTGACAAGACCTTCGCAGTAGATGTTCGGATGCTCCTCATTGTCAATGTAGTCGCCTTCGCCGAGAACGCAGTTCTTTCCGATTTTTACGTTCTCTGCTATGATACCCTTCTCTATCCGGGTGCCCTCTCCTATCACGGTGCCGTTCATAATAATGGAATCATGAACGTCGGCACCGGGACCGATGTAAACATCGGAGCCGACAACGCAGTTGAAGAGGTTTCCGTAAATCTCGCAGCCCTCGCCGACGATGCAGCGACTGACGGTCGAGTCGCCCGAAATGTACTGTGGCTGAATAGACTGGGACTTTGTGTAAACCCTCCAGAACTCTTCATATAAATTAAATTCGGGAATGAGGTCGATGAGCTCCATGTTGGATTTCCAGTAGGAAGTGAGCGTTCCGACGTCCTTCCAGTAGCCGTTGAAGGTGTA
This sequence comes from Lachnospiraceae bacterium, assembly GCA_045617405.1. Classification (GTDB taxonomy): domain Bacteria; phylum Bacillota; class Clostridia; order Lachnospirales; family Lachnospiraceae; genus JAZLIL01. The sequence goes on from JAZLIL010000017.1 coordinate 5,783, forward strand.
GGCGTAGAGACCGCAGCCCTTGTCGTGAAGGTAAGGAATAACATGCTTGCCGAAGTCGCAGCCGGGCTGCTCAGAAAGTGCATTCAGTGCGTCACGAAGCACCGGCCACGAGAAAATGTAGATACCCATCGACGCGAGGTTGCTGTGCGGCTTCGCCGGCTTCTCCTCGAAATCGACAATTCTCTCGTTCTCGCCTGTGAGCACAAGTCCGAAACGGCTTGCCTCGTCCCATGGAACGGGGTAGGTCGCGATCGTAACATCAGCATTGTGCGCCTTATGAAAATCAAGCAGGATTTCGTAATCCATCTTGTAGATGTGGTCGCCGCCGAGGATCAGAACGTACTCGGGATTGTAGCTCTCGATGAAATTGATGTTCTGGTAGATTGCATTTGCCGTACCCGAATACCACTCTGCATTTCCGCTCTTCTCATAGGGAGGCAGAATGCAGACGCCACCGTAGCGGCGGTCGAGATCCCACGGAATACCAATGCCGATGTGGACATTGAGGCGAAGCGGCTGATACTGCGTCAATACGCCGACTGTGTCAACGCCCGAATTGATGCAGTTGCTAAGGGCAAAGTCAATAATCCTGAACTTTCCGCCGTAGCAGACAGCAGGTTTTGCAACGTCCGATGTCAGGATTCCCAGTCTTGAACCCTGGCCGCCTGCAAGGAGCATGGCAATCATCTCTTTACGAACCATTTTTTACCTCCGGAATTGTATTTACTATAGAAAAACCTTCGATTTCACAATTATAGTGTCTTTTATGATATTATAGCACGGAGAAAGCGAAAACACAACAAGAGATACACGAAAACCGAGCCGCGCGAGGCGAAAAGGAGAGGGCAGCATTGAGGGTTTGATGTAAAATTGAAAAACACAAAAATAGGAGCCTCATGAGACTCCTATTTTGACTGAATACACTATCTAATTTGCTAACTCTGCTTTCTCGCTTTGCCTCTTTAACAAAATTTCCCCTGAAGGCATTGGAGTCACTTCGCAAGTCCTAAATGTGGGCGCTGGCATTCCACTTACTTCGGCTACAGGAATATTTCCACGTTCAATGCTTACCGCCTGCAATAAGCCAGTCATTGTATCTTCGAAAAATGAACTCATAATTTATTCCTCCTTTAGAATTTTGATAATTGCTGCTATAGCTTTTTTCTCATCCTCACTCAAATCATCTTTTTCATTTTTAGCATATACATTGATTAGATGAATTTTTTCTTTAACTTCTATATCAACGTACACAACTCGCGCCCCGCCACGTTTCCCGTGGTCACTACACGAAACACGAATTTTCCTTAACCCTCCAGTTCCAACTATCACATCTCCAGTCTTTGGATTTTTTAACAAGTCTTTTTGTAGAAGGATTAATTCTTCATCTGATTTAAGATAATCGCAATTAGTTTTTTAGTTGTAGGTGTTTACACACCCTTGCGATTAGTAACTATATTATAGCAAATATATGTTCGAATGTAAAGTATTTGGCGCTATCATCTGCGGCGATTAAATTGCCGAGGATTCTCGCTTTGCTATCCTAAAGGATGCGGAAAACAGGTAATTATTATGAATTAAGTTACAAGGAGTACCTATTATTTGCTCTTCATATGCTATATGCTCATATCTTGCCTTGATTATACCATGAAATATAAGAGTTAACAAATGAAAAAATAACTAAACATAAGTAAAGAACCCTCACAGAGAAAAGCAATTTTGAGGTCATACCCTCAATAAAGTCCCTCGATAAGTGGGGATGCCCCCCTCAATAAGTTTGATTATCCCGTGCGGCACCTTAGTGCGGTAACAATGCATAACGGCGCACATGCTCGGCACCTTAAAAATAACGGGCAGCTGCAAAAATGCGACTGCCCGCGTCTATTGTCTGTAAAAAGTGTACACAGCGTACTACTTCCGTCCGTACTTCCTTAAAATTCTGTCTATTCTCTCGTAGGGATCAAGGAACTCGCTGATGGAATCGTCATGGTTGAGCGTATCGATGAGAAGTGCGATGTACTTGCTCATGTCGGCGCTCAGATAATAAGGCCTTGAAAGAAGCTCGGGAGTCTGGTAGACAAGGTTTGTCGTGATGACTCTGTAGATGAGTCCCTGCTCATAGGCTTCATCAAACTTCTTGAGACCGTTGGTGAAAAGGCCGAAAGTCGAGCATACGATGATTCTGCGTGCACCGCGCTTCTTCAGTTCCTTGGCGACGTCAATCATCGAATCACCTGACGAAATCATGTCATCAACAACGATAGCATCGCTCCCGGTGAGATCACGTCCCAGGTACTCATGGGCGATGATGGGATTACGTCCGTTCTCAACCTTCGTGTAATCTCTACGCTTGTAGAACATGCCAAGATCAATTCCGAGTACCGTCGCATAGTAAACAACTCGCTCCATTGCTCCCTCATCAGGGCTGATTACGGTGCACTTACCGGGCTTGAACTCGATGTCCGGGATGTTTTTCAGCATACACTTGATAAACTGATAGGTAGGCTTGATGCTTTCGAAAGTTTTGAGCGGAACAGCGTTCTGAACTCTCGGATCGTGCGCATCAAAGGTGATGATGCTCTCAACGCCCATGCCGTAAAGCTCCTCAAGCGCAATCGCACAGTCAAGAGACTCGCGGTTTGAACGCCTGTGCTGACGGCTTTCATACAGAAAAGGCATGATAACCGTGATCTTCTTGGCTTTTCCGCCCGCAGCCGCGATAACTCTCTTGAGATCCTGGAAGTGATCGTCGGGCGACATGTGATTCTGCTGACCGCAGACCGTGTAGGTGAGCGAGTAATTGCAGACATCAACCATGATGTAAAGATCGGTTCCTCTGACTGTCTCTCTGATGATTCCCTTTGCCTCACCTGTTCCGAATCTGGGGCACTCGGACTTGATGAGATAGCTGTCGTTGTGGTAGCCGGAAAATGCGATTGTCTGGGTTGTCTCGTTCTCTCGCTCTTTTCTCCAGTTTACAAGGTATTCATCCACGCGCCTGCCCATTTCCGAGCAGCTGTCAAGTGCGATGACACCAAGTTTTCCCACAGGGATGGAATCGAGATTAATAGTCCTCGTTGGTGACATGGTATTCCTCCTGTTTGTACATAATTAGGCATATAAAAATCAGTCAGGCGCTCCGCTCGTGCGGATGTCCGCCGGTGACTGTAAAGCTCAATCAAGCGCTCCGCTCGTGCGGATGTCCTCGCCGACGACCTTGATAAAGGTGTAGTTCTGGGACAGTCTCGAGAAAATGCGCTCGTTGTAGACTGCCTCAATCTGCTTGAGAGTAAAGTTCGTGGAGATGATGGTGGCCTTTCTTCGGAGCTCACGCTCATTTACCACATTGTAGAGCTGTGAAACCGTGAAGTTGTTTGTCATCTCGGTTCCGAGATCATCAAGAATCAGAAGGTCACAGTCATAAAGCTGTGAAAGCCTGCCCCGATCCTCTTCGTCAGCCTCACCCCGGCTGAACTTGATCTTCTCAAGAAGCTCATAGAATCTGTAGGCCGTGAAGTACAGCACTGAATGCGATCTGTCAAGAAGCTCCTTGGCGATACAGTTAATAAGGAAGGTCTTTCCGACACCCGTTTCGCCGTAAATGAGAAGATTCGTAAACTCCTCATCGAAATTCTCAATGAACTTCCACGCTTCGTCAACAACCTCGTCCATGTTTTCACGGGGTGTCTTCTTGACAAACGGATCTATGTCTTCAGGATCATCAGAAAAGAGATCCATGTCAAATGTCGCGAAATTTTCACGCTCCAGCACCTCGCGAATCGTAGACTGATCGTAAACCAGGCTGATGATTGCCTGCTTGAAGCAATGGCATTTCTCGCTGCCGATGTACCCCGTGTCCTTGCAATCCTTGCACACGAACTCAAGCTCAAGGTAGTTCTTCGGGTAACCGTTTTTCACAAGAAGTTCTTTTTTCCTGTTGCCAAGAGCAATGTTGCGCTCGGAAAGTACTTTAAGTCCTGAACAGTCACCCTCTAGAGCTCTTTTGGCAGTCGAAACGGAGCCTGATACAATCTCGTTATCAAGCTCCTTTATCTCCGGGATTATATCATAAATGCCCGCAATGCGTCTGTCAAGTTCAAGTCGGGCCTTTCTCCTTCTGTTGTCATACTCCTGCAGGATAAAATTGTACTGACTGTTCTTAAGTAACATTCTTCCGCCTCCCGAGAAGTCGCTTTTCCATCTCATCAAATTCCTCATCTGAGTACTTGCGCTGTTTGAAGCTGTTGTAGGCAACAACCTTTGAAGAATCAAATGCGACCTCACGATTTGCCTTCTTCTTCATTCCAAACTCGCGATCGGCAGCCTTGACGCCTTCCATGTCGCTGATTCCGGCACGCTGCCAGTTTTCAATGATCCCGTTGGCGTATCCGAAGCTGACATCGCCGGTAAACCTCCTGGCCCTCTCGCATGCCTCGGCAACGAGCTCCGTGCTCATCCCACTCTCAGACCAGCGTCTTACCTGAATCATCTCGGCGGGCTTCAGCTGTCTTCCGAGCGAAAAGCCTGCCCTGACAGCATTCAAAATTTCGCCCTTCACCTGCTTAGCGTTGTACTGCTCAATCGAAGTGATTCCTTCCTTTTTCCATTCTACAGCCGTCTTCTCGATGAAGGATGTTCCCTTCATTCGTCCACGTGCTGAGATACTTCCCGCATCTTCAGCAAATCCGCCATCAGTACCCGATGCAAGACAATAAATGTCAAGGATAGTACTGATATCAAGACCAAGCCCTTCATAAAGATAAGAAGGGGTCTGAAGCTCCTTCGGAGACAACGGTCTTCCCTGCATCTTCTCAATACGTTCAATCATGCCCCTGAACTCGGGAATCTGCATAAAAAGCTTAATCTGCGCGGGAGCATAATCAGGCTTCTCTGTGCAGATAGGCTTCACAGCGTTTTCCTTTGAAGCGGACTTTGCATTCGAAGTTCCGGTTTCAGGTGCAGCGTAACCGCCCTTTGCACACGAAGTCTGCGTTTCCTGCGAAGTCGGATCGTAGCC
>JAZLIL010000018.1:0-4337 GCA_045617405.1 Lachnospiraceae bacterium
AGTCAGCGTGCCGGCGAGGCAGGTGTTTCCCTCGACGAGGACGAGCTTCGTGACGTAGAGAAGTCAGTCAGAAGCTACATGGACCAATATACGGAGGCACAGCTCGATTCCTGCGGGATCAATGAGGAGACGGTTCGCCGCATCTATACCGAAAATGCCCTTGCCACCAAGGTTTACGAGCATTACACACTGAACATCGACACCGACATTGCCGAGGATTTGATTCGCCATATGTCGCTCGAATACATTTTTGTTGAAAGCAGCTACAAGGATGCAAACGGCATTGATATCAGCTACAGCCCCGATGAGATGGAGGAACGGATTGCACAGGCCAACGATTTCCTTGAGGCCGTCAGGGGCGCAGAGGAACCGGTAGCGTCGCTGAACGACATCCCCGGCTCGCCTTACGTCGTGAATGAGCTGATAGTGCTTCGAAGCGAGCTGGCGGAGCGCTTTCCCGAGAGCATCACAAGGATGTGCTTCGACATGCACGTGGGCGATATTTCCGAGCTTATCTGCATCGAAGGCGATTACTACATCTTTTTCTGCCGCGAGGAGACGAACCGTGACGAAACAAACGAGCAGCGCATTCAGATTATCAGGCAGCGCCAGCAGGCACTTTTCGAGACACTCTACGACAGCTGGAAATCCGAAATCGCAGTCGTGACAAACACACCCATCTGGGATGAGATAAGGGTTGATGTGAAAGGGTGAACCCCGGTACTGCATGTTTCAAACTGCTCGATCATATAGTGCGGACAAAGTCGAAGGAAATGAAAATTCAGTCGCATTCGGAGGTTGTACATGAAAAAATCTTTCAAAGACGTGTTTGCTTTTATATTCATCTTTGCTCTTTTTATGGCTCTTTCCGGGGCCGTGACGGCGCGCGCGGGGGAGAAGGCGCAGGTCCCGAAGCTTGTTGACAAAAGCATCTACATCTATGAGGGCTACGAGGAAGCTGTAATTCCGCTTTCGAATGTTGCGGAAGATGCGCAGATTACCTGCACGAGTGAGGATATCTCGATAGTTAAGGTCAGGGACCTTCGCGGCCAATCAGGCACTGCCGGCAGGAAAAAGAGCGGCACGGGCGGTGAGGACGAAATTCAGAAGCTTTTTGCGGTGCAGCCCGGGAAGGAGGGTATCGCAAACGTCAATATAACGGTCGTGCAGGGCGGAGCAGCCTATTCCATGGCTCTGAAGGTGCATGTCGAGAAGCCCGGATTCATACTCTACGGCCAGACGCAGTACATGCGCGTCGGCGATACTATCGAGTTTAATGTTATGCGCTTTGGCTTCGATTCGAAAATCAAGTTCAAAAGCTCCGACAAAAAGCTCGGCAAACTGGCGGCCGTCGATCCGAACACCGGAAGCTTTACCGCGAAAGCGCCCGGCGAGGTCACTATCACCGTGAGCGCCGTCGGCCAGGAGGAGTCCTTCACCGTGCAGATTTTCGACTACCCGTCGAACGGCAAAATGTACGTTATCGGCCCCGACACTAAGCCCTGTAATTCGTCATATCAAAAGCTGTCCACGTACAACGACAAGACGAAGCACTATTACCTTATTAAATCGTATCTTGAAAAGCTGAACTCAGACAAGGGCGGTGTTCTCGTACTGACCGAAGGCCTTTACTATGTCACGAACACGCTTTGCGTGCCTTCAAACACCACAATCGTCATGAAGGACGGCTCGATTATCAGAAAGAGTAAGGATACGGGCTGCTCGCTCAAGGCGACGGGGTCCCTGTTCCAGTTTGTCGCGCCGAACCACACGTCGACGAAGTTCACCGGCTACAACGGCGAGCACGACATCAGTTTTATCGGCGAGGGAAAGGCCGTCATCGACCTCGACAGGCAGGAATCGAACGCCATCGCGATGTGTCACGGAAGAAACTACACGATTTCCGGAATCACCTTCAGGAACAACAACAAGTATCACTTCATCGAGCTCACGGGGTCAACAAACGTCAACGTCGTGGGAAACTTCTTCGAAGGCTTTGAATATGACGAGTCCTACATGAAGGAGGCCATCAACATCGACCTCCCCGACGCGAAGAGTCACGGCTTCAACCAGAGCTGGACAAGCTACGACTGCACGCCCTGCAACGGAGTAATCATAGAGGACAACATTTTCAAGGATCTTCAGGTCGCCATCGGTTCGCACCAGTACACCGAGGGCAAGATGCACGAGAATATCACAATCCGCAACAACCAGTTCATCAATGTTGAGGTCTACGCAATCCGTCTGATGAACTGGAAGAATACGAAAATCACCGGAAACGTATTCTACTCCTGCGCAAATCTCGTGGAGGACATACCTGTTATCGTGCACCAGGGTTCCTGGTATTCAACAATCAAAAACAACCGTTTCGAGGACACGACAAAGATTTTCTACTCCGTTCCTTTCAGAAACGACAACGATTATATAAAGAACTACGCCACAGCGACCGTTGTCCTCACTGAAGAGAACATACGCGATCTTCAGCATAACGCAATCAAAAACGTTGCCGAAGACTACTTCGTCATTTACAACGAAGAGCAGAATTTCGAAACGAACTTCGACACCTACAAAATCACCGGCCTTCACTGACCGCTGCCCGTTTGACCGGGCTCCGGGAAGCCGCCGATGTGGGGGCTCCGGGAAGCCTTCAATGTGCGGGGCTCAGGAAAGCCTTCAATGTGCCTTTGTGACATATCACATCTTTCACTTTTCAGAAGCACTAAGGGGCTCGCGTGTGCCTGAGGCGGAACATGTCGCAGGCGTTCGCGGTCGGCACCCATTCGGCATCCGTTGTGACCGAGTTCGGCTGTCACAAGCGAAGCGCAGTGAGAGCCGCTTACGAGGTCCATACAGGGCGATTTAGTGAAGACAAGCCTACGGCGCAGTCTGAGCTTAGTCGCATCGGAGCCTCAGTGGGTGCCTAAAATGACATCCATGTCATTTTCCCGCTCTGAGCGTGGCACATCGCGACCACCCCAAGTGCTTCTATTTATGTGAAATATGTGATATGGTCACCAAAGGCACAAGAGCGGCGTTCCGAAGCCCCCCTGCACATTGAAGTCTTCCTCGGAGCCCCGGTCCGGTCGCTGCTGCGCGGAAAACAGCCGGGAAGCACATGGAAAAAGGTTTATGTGGAAAACAAAAGGAGGCAGAAGACATGCTTATTACATTGACGGGAAATCTTGGAAGCGGAAAATCAACAATATGTAACATTTTGCGCGAGAGCTGCGGCTACGAGACCTACTCTACGGGGAAGGTTCTGCGCGGCATGGCGGCGGAGCGCGGGATTGACATTCTCGAGATGAACAAGCTGTGCATTTCGGATCCGAAGTACGACAAAATGATTGATGACGCCGTGACGAAGATTGCCGATGAGCGCCGGAATGATAAGCTTGTTTTTGATTCAAGGCTTGCATGGCACTTCGCCGGCCACTCCTTCAAGGTCTTTCTGAGCGTTGCCCTTGACGAGGCTGCTAACCGGGTTTTCAATGATGCCCTCCGCGGTGACGTCGAGAAGTACGCCTCCGTCGAAGACGCGCGCCGCGATTTGAAGGACCGCGCTGACACGGAAGATAAGCGTTATCGCGATTTCTACAACCTTGAGTACTTTAATATGAACAACTACGATCTTGTTCTTGACAGTACATGCGCGACCAGCGAACAGCTCGCAAAGATCATTCTTGAGGAGCACGACAGATACTACGGTTTGTCATCCTGCAGCGGTGATGACTGCAGCAATGCTTCCTGCAGCGGTGAGACCGGCAGCAATGCATCCTGCAGCGGTGAGACCGGCAGCAGTGCTTCCTTCAGCGGTGAGACCGGCAGCAATGCCCCTTGCAGCAGAGTCTCCGGAAGCCGGATCCTTCTTTCGGTGAACCGCCTTATGTACGAGAACGGTGTGACGAAGACTCTTGCAAAGACGGAACCTTCGGGAGAGATTTTTGACGAGGCACCCGTGAGCGTTCATCTCGAGGAGGGAATTTACAAAGTTGATTCCGGTATCGATGCACTGAAGCGGGCATGGGACGAAAAAAAGACGTTTATCAGTGTGAAATTCATATAAAAACTCTTTACAACATTCAAAAACTGTTTTATACTTATCGAGTTTTGATAAACACTCTAATGGGGTAAATCAATGAAAAGAGAAGGATTTGACAACGAGAAATACCTTATTACCCAGTCTGAGAAGATCAGAGAGAGGATCAGTCAGTTTGGCGGGAAGCTCTACCTTGAATTCGGCGGAAAGCTTTTCGACGACTATCACGCATCGAGAGTCCTTCCGGGTTTCCAGCCCGACAGTAAGATCAAGATGCTTGAGCAGTTAAAGGATCAGGCTG
>JAZLIL010000019.1:0-10183 GCA_045617405.1 Lachnospiraceae bacterium
GGCATTCCTTGAGATCATGATTGAAGGCGATGCCAACGGCAGAGGCTTCCAGTATCCTATCCCCACTTATTCGATTACAAACAGCTTTGACTGGGCAGAAACAGAGAACAACAAGCTTTTGTTTGAGATGACGGCAAAGTACGGTACGCCGTATTTCAGCAATTACATCAACTCTGACATGCAGCCCTCAGATGTACGTTCAATGTGCTGCCGTCTGCGTCTTGACTTAAGAGAGCTTCGCAAGAAGTCCGGCGGTTTCTTCGGAAGCGGAGAATCAACAGGTTCTGTAGGTGTTGTAACCATCAACATGCCGAAAATTGCATACCTGTCAGCAAACGAGGGAGAGTTTTTTAAGCGTCTGGACCGTATGATGGATATTTCGGCACGTTCACTCAAGGTTAAGCGTGACACCATCAAAAAACTGCTTGACGAAGGTCTCTATCCCTACACGAAGAGATATCTTGGAACCTTCGCTAATCATTTCTCAACAATCGGCCTTATCGGCATGAACGAAGTAGGCCTCAATGCAATCTGGCTTGGAAAGGATCTTACAGATTCCGCTACTCAGGAATTCACAAAGAAGGTTCTCAATCACATGAGAGAGCGTCTCAGTGACTACCAGGAAGAGTACGGCGATCTTTACAATCTCGAGGCAACACCGGCCGAGTCAACAACCTACAGACTTGCCAAGATGGACAGAAAGAGATGGCCCGACATTAAGACAGCAGGCGTTAAGGGCGACACACCTTACTACACAAACAGCTCGCATCTTCCTGTTGATTACACACGTGATGTTTTTGAAGCACTTGATATTCAGGATGAGCTTCAGACCCTTTACACATCAGGAACAGTATTCCATGCATTCCTCGGTGAAAAGCTTCCGAGCTGGCAGTCGGCAGCAAAGCTCGTAAGAACGATTGCCGAGAACTACAAGCTTCCGTACTACACACTTTCACCTACTTATTCAATCTGCAAGAACCACGGTTATCTGACCGGCGAGCAGTTTACGTGTCCCGAGTGTGGAGAAAAGGCAGAGGTTTACAGTCGTATCACAGGTTACTATCGTCCTGTACAGAACTGGAACGAAGGAAAGACTCAGGAGTACAAGAACAGAACTGAGTACAGCATCAGCTACAGCCGTTTTGAAAATTCCGAGGTTAAGGAAGAAACCGAAAAGATTACGCTCGACCTCGGAAATGACAGTCAGCCTGAGATTCTGAAGGATGGTCTCTATCTCTTTACTACGAAGACATGTCCTAACTGCAGAGCGGCAAAGGAGTATCTCGGAAACAGAGAGTACACCGTCATCGATGCAGAAGAGAATTCAGACATGGCGATTGAAATGGGCATTATGCAGGCTCCCACACTTGTTGTGGTAGAGAACGGAAAGAAGACAAAATACGCTAACGCTTCAAGGATTAAGGGCTACAGCGAGGAACATTGAAAGGCGATACCATGAATTGCATTGTAACAGCAGATGCAAACTGGGCAATCGGATATAAGGGTAAAATTCTGGTCAGCATTCCTGCTGACCAGAGATTTTTTAGGGACTCAACAATCGATTGCGCAGTTGTTTTTGTACCTGAGATGATAGATGAGTTCCCGGCAGGAAGACCGGTTCCGGGAAGGAAAAACATAATCCTTGCTTCGGGATTTTGCGGCGAGAGGCGGGATTGTGTTGTTGTATCAAGTCGCGAGGAGGCACTTCGCGAAATGGAGGGATTTCCCGAAGAGGCAAGATTCTGCGTCGGAAGAGGAAGGGCGGTTGCGGAATTCTTTGATTTGTGCAATACTTGTTATGTTACGAAACTTGATGACGCCTATACGTCAGATGAGTACATGGAGGATCTTGACAAGTCGGAATCCTTTGAACTGATTTCGGAATCGGATGAGCAGACATGCCATGACATCATCTACACCAGACGCGTATACAGAAGGAAAAAATAAAGGAGAATCGGCTATGGTAAAGAAAGAAAGTTTTGGAAAGACAGCAAACGGCAGGGAAGCATTCCTGTATACCATCACCAACGCAGACGGGATGGAAGTTTCTTTAAGCGATTTCGGAGCAGCACTTGTGTCTGTAAAGCTTCCAAACAGTGACGGAACAAAAACTGATGTAGTTTTGGGATACGATGATGCTGCCGGTTATGAGAATGACACCTGCTGTATCGGAGCTACTGTCGGAAGAGTCTGCAACAGAATCGGAAATGCTTCCTTCACACTTAACGGAAAAACCTATAAACTCGATGCAAATGATGGTTCCAATACGCTTCACTCAGGCTTTACATCGTTTAGCAGGAAGTTTTATAAAGCAGAAATCCTTGATAATGAGATGGGAATGGCATTCAGCATTTCATCACCTTCGCTTGAACAGGGGTTCCCCGGAGATCTTGACGCAACGATAACCTTTACTCTCACCGAGAATAATGAGCTTGTAATTCACTATGAGGCTCAAAGCAGTGAGGATACTCTCTGCAATTTTACAAACCATAGCTATTTTAATCTTAGCGGTCATGATGCGGGAAGTATTCTTAATCATGAGCTTGTTCTTGAGGCAAAAAAGTACACACCTACCGATGCAGGTCTCATTCCTACAGGCGAAGTGAGGGATGTTGCGGGAACACCTTTTGATTTCACGGGTGCCAAGGCTCTCGGACGTGATATTGATGCAGACGATCAGGGATTAAAGGATGCACTCGGATATGATGTAAACTTTATTCTCGAGCATAAGACAAGTGAGCCCGAGATGTGTGCAAAGCTCTTTGATGCGGCTTCAAAGAGGACACTTTGTGTTTATACGACAGCGCCCTGCGTCCAGTTCTATACGGCAAATCACATGGATCTCGTTGAGGGAAAGTGTGGTGCGAAGTACCGTTTCAGAGGCGGCGTCTGCCTTGAAACACAGTTTGCGCCCGATGCGATTAACCATCCTGAGTTTGCGCAGCCGATTCTTCGAAAGGGAGATAAATACGATTCGACAACTATCTTTGCATTTTTGTAAAAAAGAAACGGCAGGAACGTTCATTTCCACACGAACCCTGTAATTTTGCAAACGCTTGAAAAATCAGACAAAAAGAGGTATAATAGCAAACTAAGTTTTGAGAATTATCGGGGGAGTGTGAAAGAGAGCAGAACTTTCATCACTGTTTGTGCCAGGGCTTTCGCGCGGAATGGAGATATATTTGAAAAAGGACTTAACGGCAGAGCAGCGCCTGACGGACTTGATATCAAAACTGTGATTTCATACGACGGGAAATAATCAAATGAAGGACTAAAGTGAATGGACGATTTTTCTAAGCTTAGGATTCCGGTAGAAAAGGATTTTACCGAACCGAGCGAACTCTACGATAAGCTAATAGCAACAGTCAGAACCTACAGGCCGAAAAAGGACCTGGAGATTGTTGACCGCGCTTATGCCGTGGCAAAGAAGGCACACGAGGGACAGCTTAGAAAATCGGGTGAGCCTTACATTATCCATCCGCTCAATGTTGCGCTTATCCTCGCAGATCTTCGTGCTGACACGGAGAGTATCTGCGGAGGTATTCTGCATGATGTGGTTGAAGATACCGTGATGACAACCGGGGAAGTTGCAAAGGAGTTTGGCGATGAGGTTGCCCTTCTTGTTGACGGTGTTACAAAGCTGACCCAGATTAATTACACGGCCGATAAGGTTGAAGTCCAGGCGGAGAATTTGAGCAAGATGTTCCTTGCAATGGCAAAGGACATCAGAGTCATTATTATCAAGCTTGCGGACAGACTGCACAACATGAGGACAATGCAGTATCAGCAGCCGCATAAGCAATATGAAAAATCGCGCGAGACAATGGATATCTACGCACCCATTGCACAGCGTCTCGGAATTTCGAAGGTCAAGGTAGAACTCGATGATCTTTCGCTTCGCTATCTTGAACCGCAGATTTACGCCGATTTATCCGAGAAGGTCAATGCAAAGCTGAAGGAAAAGGAGAACTTCATCAACGAGATTGTAGCTGAAGTCAGCGAACACCTTGAGGAAGCAAACATAAAAGGAAGCGTCTACGGAAGAGTAAAGCATCTTTTCAGCATCTACAAGAAGATGGTCAACCAGAACAAAATTCTTGACCAGGTGTACGACCTTTTTGCAATCAGAATCCTCGTTGAGTCGGATAAGGACTGTTATGCCGCACTCGGAGTCATGCATGAAATGTATAAACCCATCCCGGGCAGGATTAAGGACTACATTGCAATGCCAAAGCCCAATGGTTACAAGTCACTTCACACTACCCTGATTAACAGAAAGGGTCAGACTTTTGAAGTGCAGATCAGAACCTATGAGATGCACGAAGAGGCAGAATATGGTATTGCCGCACATTGGAAATACAAGGCAGGACCGAGCGGTACGGTTACACCTGATGCAGAAGAGGAAAAGCTGACATGGCTTCGTCAGATACTTGAGTGGCAGCAGGAAATGTCGGATAACAATGAGTTCCTCAGTCTTCTGAAAAACGACCTCAATCTCTTCTCCGACAGCGTTTACTGCTTTACACCGAAGGGCGATGTAAAGAATCTGCCTGCAGGTTCAACTCCCGTTGACTTTGCCTACAGTATCCACAGTGCCGTCGGAAACAAGATGGTCGGGGCAAGGGTTAACAATAAGCTTGTTACGCTGGATTATCAGATTCAGAACGGTGACCAGATTGACATCATCACTTCGCAGAATTCCAAGGGACCGAGCCGGGACTGGCTGAAGATTGTCAAGAGTACGCAGGCAAAGAACAAGATCAATCAGTGGTTTAAGACGGAATTTAAGGAAGAGAATGTCGAGAAGGGCAGAGACCTGATGCTTTCATATTGCAAAGCAAAGGGAATCACGCTTTCGGATTATCTGAAGCCCGAGTATATGGAGCCTTGCATCAAGAAGTACGGCTACAAGGAATGGGACAGCATTTATGCTGCAATCGGTCACGGAGCCCTCAAGGAAGGTCAGGTTGTTAACCGCCTCATTGAGGAATATGAAAAACACAACAGGAAGGAACTCACCAACGAGCAGGTTCTTGAGGGAATCGGTGAAATCAGTCTTAATAAGCAAAACAACCGCAATTTTGGCGGTGTAAAATCAAGTATTGTCGTTCAGGGAATTCACGATATGGCAGTGCATTTTTCACGCTGCTGTTCGCCGGTTCCGGGAGATGAGATTATCGGATTTGTAACAAGAGGACGCGGAGTTTCGGTTCACAGGACAGACTGCATCAACATCATCAACCTGAGTGAGGAAGACAGGGGACGTCTGATTCCGGCAGAGTGGGACATCAATGAGGAAGATCAGTCAAAGGGTGAATTCTTCCAGGCGGAGATTACGCTTTACACAAAAAACAGGAACGGTGTGCTGTTCGATGTTTCGAGGATTCTTTCGGAAAACATGATTGACATCACATCGATGAATGTGAGAACGAGCAAGCAGGGAACTGCCACGATTACGGTCGGAATCAACATTCATAACACGCGGATGCTTAACAGCATTATTTCAAAGCTTCGGAATGTTGAGGGCCTCATTGACATAGAACGGTCGATGGGCTGATGAGGCGGATTTTTGTCCGTAATATGTGCAGGCAGCGAAGCGGATTGTGAATAACATTGAACAAAGATCAGGAAATTTGACATGAAGATTACGAGAGTTCCTTTGGGGGCATTTCAGACAAACTGCTATATCGTAGCAAATGATGAGAGTAAGGAGGCCTTTGTGATCGATCCCGGTCACAATTATTCAGGGCTTTACAGCAAAATAGAAGAGACGGGATGCAGGCTTACGGCTGTTCTTCTGACGCATGCTCATTTCGATCATATCCTCGGACTGCCGGGAATTAAGGAGCGATATGACGTTCCCGTGTACTGTCTTGATGTCGAAAAGGAGCTTCTCGGTGATGCGTATCTTAACGGCACCGAGACAATCAAGCGACCTGCCGAGTTTGTTCCCGACGGATGTTTTTGTGACGGTGAGGAGACAAAAATCGCCGGACTGAATGTAAAGGTTATTGCGACACCCGGGCATACAAAGGGAAGCACCTGCTACTACCTTGAGGATGAGAAGGTGCTCTTCAGCGGGGATACTCTGTTTAACTGCGGAATAGGAAGAACAGATCTTGCAACGGGCGATTCTGAAATGATTTTTAAATCACTTACCGAAAGGCTGTTGGTGCTTCCGGAAGATACTGAGGTATTTCCGGGACACGGACCGGAAACAACAATCGGATACGAAAAGGATAATAATCCGTTCTTTTGATGAAAAAAGAGTGCAGCTATTATTAAAAAAGAGCAGACAGAATCGGGAGCACTCGTTAATATAAGCAGGAATAGTATGATAACTGTTATTTTGACCGGTTACGATTACACACAGGAGGCAGGACCGCTTGTCCGGGCATTTTTTTCGGGGCAGGAAGTGAAGGTCCTTCTTTGTGACGCTTCGGAACGATTTCAGACCGAAGCGGATACTGTAGTGAGAATAGCTCTTTCTGACGATGAAATCAGCTGCAGGGTGGTTCGTCGCACACCGGCAGACGGTACGGCGGATAATGCTTTTGATATACCGGCAGACAACACGGCAAAAAACGCTTTTGATACACCGGCAGACAGCACGGCACGGATAGATGAATTCGAGAAGGCACTCACCGGAGAAAGTGTGCCGAAGAAAGAAAACTTCGATGATCAAAGAGTCTATAAGCGTGAATACAGAAATGCTTTTATGAGGACTCTCTATAGTGTTTTGTCTGAGATTTCCGGAAAGGAGCTTCCCTGGGGAATACTGACAGGGGTAAGACCTGTCAAGCTTTTTAGTGAGGGACTTGGTAAGGAACTGAAAGACGAAGAGATTTTTGAAAAAATGTCATCGCAGTACCTGATAAGCGACTCGAGACTGAAAATGGCACTTCGGGTGGCAAAAAATGAAGAAAGGCTTCTTTCGGGGTTTGACGCTTCAAAGGGATACAGCATCTATGTCGGGATTCCTTTCTGTCCGAGCATCTGTCACTACTGTACGTTCGGCTCGTCACCGATCGACCGCTTCAGGGATAAGGTAGAAGGTTATCTTACGGCATTGTTTTCGGAGATTGAGTTTAGCGCGGAACTTATGGCAGGCAGGATTCCCGATACCGTCTACATCGGAGGCGGAACGCCCACGACGCTTGAACCTTCAGACCTCGAAAGGCTTATTAATAAACTCAGGTCATCCTTCGGCTTTGAAAACGTGAAGGAATTTACGGTTGAGGCGGGAAGGCCGGACAGCATCACTTTCGAAAAGCTGAGAGTGCTTAAGGATATGGGTGTCACAAGGATATCCGTTAATCCTCAGACGATGTCGGACAGGACTCTTGAACTTATCGGGAGACGTCATACGTCAGCTGAAACTGTGGAAGCATTTGAACTTGCAAGACAGGCAGGCTTTGACAACATTAACATGGACATCATTATTGGTCTGACGGGTGAAACACCGAAGGATGTTGAAAATACCTTAAGACGTATAGGGGAGCTTAATCCTGACAGTCTGACGGTACATGCGCTTTCGGTCAAACGTGCAGCAAGACTGAAGACGGAGCATGAGCGTTACGCGGGACTTGAGGCGACAGATGTCATGAAAATGCAGGAGCTTGCGCATGAATTTGCTGCGTCGCAGGGATATGAGCCGTATTATCTGTACAGACAGAAGAATATGGCTGAGAATCTTGAAAACGTCGGATATGCAAGATATGGCAGAGAAGGACTCTATAACGTTCTTATTATGGAGGAGGTTCAGACAATCCTGGCTATGGGGGCTGGCGCTTCAACAAAGATTGTCTTCCCGGGTGAGAACAGAATCGAACGTGTTGAAAACTGTAAGAGTGTTACGGATTATATCTCAAGAATAGATGAGATGAAGGAAAGGAAGCTCAATGAAGTACGCAGATGAGGAAGACCTGAAGCTTTTCAGGGGAAAGGGAATGTATGCTGACGATGTGGATGCGGCAATCGACCATGCACATCTTGTTGCCAACCTGTCATATCTTCTCGCAAAGAAACTCGGCTGCGGCGAGGAATACTGTGAGTTTATCTTCAGAGCCGGAATTTTCCATGATATCGGCAAATTGAGACTCGGTGAGCTTTTGTACGGAAGAACGGTGAATGTTCTGAGAATTGAGGAGATGCGCTACGTCAGGATGCATCCTTCCGAAGGAAGAAACATTCTTCTTGAGGCAGGAAACGTTCCTGAGGAACTGATCGAGACGGTCTACAGGCACCATGAAAACTATGACGGGTCAGGTTATCCCGGAAATATAAAGGGCGATGAGATTCCGTTTGGTGCAAGGATAATAAGGGTAGTCGATGTTTTTGCCGCTCTTTCTTCAAACAGAATGTACAGAAAGGCCTATTCTGATGAAAAAGTCATGCAGATCATGGTTCAGGAGCATAAGAATTACGATATGAAGATCTTTCTTAAGTTCATTGAGCTTATCCATTCGGAGGAGTATATCGAAATAAAGAGTTTCATCAACGAGGCAAATGCACGCTATAGGGAAAAACCTGCTGTAATGAAGTAGCAGACGGCGTTTGAATACGCAAATTCATATAAAAAGCGGGAATACATTTTTAGAAAATCAAAGATTTTTATATAAAGGAGTTTATCATGATCACACAGAGACCCAAGGGAACACAGGACTGGTACGGAGACAACATGCACAAGCGTACAGTAATCGAGAGGACGGCAAGAGACATCGCCGGGAGATATAACATTAAGGAAATCAGCACGCCTGTCTTCGAGCATACTGTTCTGTTCCAAAGAGGCGTTGGTGAAACAACTGACGTTGTGCAAAAAGAAATGTACACTTTTCTTGATAAAGGTGACAGAAGCATCTCGTTAAAGCCCGAGGGAACTGCAGGAGCCATCAGAGCTTACCTTGAGAACGGACTCTTTGCGGAGAGTGCTCCCACCAAGCTGTTTTACGTCACTCCCTGCTTCAGATATGAACAGCCCGGCAGCGGACGTCTTCGTCAGCATCATCAGTTCGGTGTTGAATTCGTCGGATCGAAGAGCCCTATGTGTGAGGTTGAGCTGATTACACTTCTTCGGGAGCTTTTTGACAAGCTTGGAATCAAGGGGACAAGTCTTCACATCAACAACATCGGATGTCCGACCTGCAGAAAGGCATACAACGAAAAGCTGATGGGATTTCTTTCAAAGCATGAGAACGAGCTTTGCGGAACATGCCGTGAAAGAATGACAAAGAATCCCCTGAGAATCATTGACTGTAAAGTACCTTCGTGCAGGGAAATCGTAAAGGATGCTCCGAGAACGGTGGACTTTCTGTGTGAAGAGTGCAGCGAGCACTTTGAACAGCTGAAGTCACTGCTTGACGGTCTTAATATTCCTTATGTGGTTGACACAGGGATTGTAAGAGGTCTTGATTACTACACAAAGACGGTTTTTGAATTCCTCGGCGAAGACGGATTTACTATCTGCGGAGGCGGAAGATATGACGGACTCATTAATGAGATTGATGAGAAGCAGAACATTCCGAGTGTAGGATTCGGAATCGGTATCGAGAGAATCATCAATGAACTTACTAAGGAGAACGTGGAGCTTGAGACTTCAAAGCCTGTGATGCTCTATGTCGGGATTCTCGGGAACGAAGCGAAAATAAAAGCCTATGCGCTTACGGACAAGCTGAGAAAGGCCGGAATTATTGTTGAGACCGACTACATGGACAGATCCGTAAAGGCGCAGATGAAATACGCGAATAAGATAGGAGCAAAGTTCAGCATTATTCTCGGATCGGATGAAATCGCAAACGGAAAATGCAATATAAAGAACATGGAGAACTCTGAACAGAGCGAGATTTCATTAGATGAGGTTGAGAGATTTCTGTCAGACAGGATGTAACAGGGTAAACATGAAAGGAGCCGAATGGGAGTACGGTACAAACATGTCAGGGCACTTGTAGTTGACGATAACGAAATTAACAGAATGGTTCTTGAGACCATGCTGAAGGCATACTCAATCGAATGTATCCTTGCAGACAGCGGCGAAGGCAGTGTCGCTGTCTGCGGCGTAGACAGATTCGATATCATCTTCATGGATTATATCATGCCCGGAATGAACGGTATTGAAGCTACATGGAGAATAAGGGACATTGAGTCGGCGGCTCCCGAAAACAGGGAGAAGCTGGCTTGGAGAAAG
>JAZLIL010000020.1:0-2839 GCA_045617405.1 Lachnospiraceae bacterium
GAACCTCATCAGCGAGAACGCTTCGGTGGCTTTGGATCAGAAAGTTTATGCGGAACGGTACGGCAGACTGGTAGCGGACTACGATTCCAAGAAAGCCGAGTTCGACAGTCTCCAGATTGAGATTGCCGGGAAAAAGGCGCGGGAGGTACAGATCAAGCATTTCATCGAAGCCATCCGGGAGCTTGGTGAAACGGTGACGGAATTTGAAAACGGGCTGTTCGGCGAGCTGGTGGATTACATGACGGTCTACAAGGATAAGACCATCAAGGTAACATTCAAGGACGGCACAGAAATTTTAGCCTGAAAACAGAACGGCCGCAGAGCGTAAAAGCCCTGCGGATTTTTTGATTCTTGTAATGAAAAGTTCACAATTGCGGTGTATAATATAGTTGGGTTATTGTAAGAAGCCCGAAGAAGAATGAGAGTGGGACGCATTTTTTGGTCAATTGCAAAGCGCATCGCAAATTTGCAGAAGTCATCGCAAGAAAAAATGATAATAGGAAAAGGGGAAGAACAGAAAGCAAGGAAAAAGGTGGAAAAGAGAGGAAAAAGAGGGTATAATTGAGGAATAGCAGAGAAAGAAAGGGTAGGCAAACAAAGGAAATGCGAAAACCTGAAATTTTGCAAAAGTCAACGCATATCCCACCTTTTATGAAGAAAGGAGCAGCAACCCGGTCATATAGAACAAGTGTCAGATAGAGAAAAGATGCTTGTGAGAAGAATCCCACTTGTAGGGAACATCGTATTCCCAATCATCCCAAGGGCCATGAGAAACACCGGAAGTGATCCTTAAAGCCTGAAGATAATTCATTTCGGTGCCGGATTCAGTAAAATAGTCCCAGGGATTAGAGTCAACATCGTGACCGGATTTTACCCAGATACGGAGTCTTGCACGTTCAGAAGAAGTCATCGGGACAATTTCTTCCATCTCACGGAGAGATTCCATGTTGATTTGGTAATCAACAGAGCCCTTTTTGTAGATCATAAAGATGTCTCCTTGTTGAAAATCGAACGGTTCAAGGTGACTTTCTCTGCCGGGATGGTGGTGCATCCAAGCAGGTCAAGAAGATCATCTCCGTAAAAGAAGCGGAAAACATCATAAGGAGATTTGCCGCCCAAACTTTCTCTGCTATAAGAATTGATATGATCCATCATAAGGGTAATGTCATGTTGAGAATAGCCGGAAAAATCGAAGCTCTTTGGGAAAAAGCAGCGGATAAACTCATGATTTCTTTCGGCCGAGCCTTTTTGGTAGGGAGCTTGAGGATCACAGTAGAAGAGTGTAGTTCTCCGGTTCCCGTCTTTGTCAAATTCGATTGCGGAAGGATCTGAGAATTCACTGCCGTTATCCGCAAGAAGGACAGGAAAAACAGCTTTGAATTTATCCGGACCCAGCCCCTGATAAATAAGTTCAAAAGCCCGAATGACCGAATCTGCGTTATTGCAATCGCGAAGAAAAGCCAGCATCATCTCACATTTGACAAAGTGAATCGTCAGCAGGACCTTGCCGCCCTGCTTTCCGAGGACGGAATCCAATTGAACAATGGCAGCGTCGGGATGCTCCTCCAGATAGGCTTTGAAACATTGAAAATCACGACCGATGCGGCAAGATTTGTCAATTTTAAATGGTTTCCTGGTTTTACGGGCATAGTACCGTACTTTGCGCGGAAGATCCAGATTTCTTGCGGAGATAAGTCTGCTGTCAACAAGATTATAGACCGTGCGTTCGCTGACAGTCAGAGCATCACGGAAATTGGTGCAGATACTGTGAGGAGACTGTCCCTGCTTGAGAAGAGGGGATAAGAAAGCATCGAGAAACGCAAGCTCTTCTTCGGTAAGTGAAATACCGGAACGGGTTTCTGTCAGTGTATTCCGGCAGATACGGTCGGCATCGATTGCAGCATACACCTTTTTTTCGAGAGAACAATCTCCTTTCAAACCACAACCGTTACAAACATAAGGCGGTTTTGAAAGGCGTGTACATACATCGGCTTCATAATCCGGACAGTATTTGTTGCACATGGAGCAATTGCGGCAAAGCTTATGCTTTCTGGGTGAATTGCATTTTTCACATACAGACGAATGAGAGCAACCGAATCTGTGCTTGCAGTTGTTGTAAGGTAATCCGGGTCTGCTGACACGCTGAAAGGAAACATGTTTTCCAACCTCAGCTGAAATGGAAGAGGGATGCCTTCCGAGTGTTCTGGCGATCTCCGAAAAACTCTTTCCGTTATCGAGCATTTCCTGAATGATTTGACGTTCAATGATCGTGATACGCTTATATTGATTTTTCACGGTACCTCCTTTTGACCGGGATGCTGCTCACACTAATAAATATCACGATTGCGGACAAAATGAAAGAACTATTAACTACCCGCTCGCGGGGGAAGGACGTTCCCTCCTTCCCCCTGCCGCGGGAGCCTCCCCCTTTCTCCCGTACAGTCAGAAAACCGCTTTCCTGTTTGCAGAAGTCAACGCAACTCCGGAATTTGCAGAAGTCAGCGCGATTAAAATTTTGCGTTGAGGTTTGCAATTGAGGCAATTGAGGAAAATTTTGTTAACCAGTAGACCGTCCGCTCATTATGCCGTATAATTTAATGCAGCAGCTGATACAACGGGACCAGCGCGAGACACCCCGAAAGTTACAGGCTTTGCCGCAAAAAACAGAATGGAGGATAAGGCAATGGAAATCAACAGCATGAAAGACATCCTGAAAAAAAAGGAACTCACTGACGAACAGCTGAAAGCGATCAGCGGAGGCAATGCAGAAAGCATCGAGTGGTTTAGAAGCCTGCTGGTTAATACACAGACGACCGAAGGTACATGCGAGAATTGCGGA
>JAZLIL010000021.1:0-10807 GCA_045617405.1 Lachnospiraceae bacterium
AAAAGTCCGCGAGATTCCCATGACAAAAGAAGAAGCCGACATGATATTCCATAAGAACGCCTGTCGGCTGCTCAATCTTTCCGAATAACAGCGGCTTTTCGGTTCGGTACCGCTTTAGCATCTTCAGTCGGACAGCTCATCAGCCGTCTCATCGTTTCTGTAAATAAACTCGTACATCTTCTTAAGCAGTGCAGGCAGCTTGACAGGCTTTGCAAAATGAGCATTCATGCCTGTTTCGAAGGCCTTTTTTATGTCTTCGGGGAAAACCCGCCCCGTTACCGCAAAAATCGGGATCTTCTCCGCATCCTCCTTACCGCTTATTCTGATACAGTGGGCTGCCTCGTAACCGTTCAGCTCCGGAAGCTCCACATCGAGAAGAATGACATCGTAGTAGCCGGCAGGCCTTGCCACAAAACTGATAACCGCCTGCTTTCCGCTGTCAACCACATCTACCTCCATGCCGGTCATTCCTAGGATTGCTTTCATTGTCTCGCCGTTAAGGTCATTGTCCTCCGCAACAAGACATCTTCGTCCGGAAAAGTCGTACCTGATGACATTCCTGTCCCCGCGATCACTGATTGAATCTCCTACCGCGAAATCGTCCGGAATCCTTGACAGCTTCTCGCGTCTGACACTCTCAACGATGCCCTCAACCTTCTGGGCCTCATTCGGAATGTATTTAATAATCTCCTTGATAATCGCGTTCTCTTCTTCCCGGTCTGATTCGGCCTGAAGTGTGAGCACCTCGAGCGCACGGCTGAGTTCAAGCGTGCCCTTTTCTATGGTGTTCAGTCTCTCGAGAACCTTCTTCGTGTTTTTTATGTCACTTTTGATTGACTGTACCGACCCGATCATGCTCTGCAAAGGATTTCGAAGTTCATAAACAGCCTTTGCAATTACTCTGTTCTTCTTGTCAGTGAGCCTTGCCGACTTCTCAAGCGCCTCGCTCAAAACCACCTTGTAAGCGAGGTCGTAGCTCTTTTCCCTATCGACAACACGGAAGCAGCTGTAATAGGTGTAGCCCGTCGGTCCCTTTTCCATGGGAAGGACGTTTTTCACCTTTATCCACTTGTAGCTTCCGTCATCGGCAAGCGAGCGGTAATTCATCTTTGTGACTGTCACGCCCTGCTCGTGAAGCGAACTGATATACTCCTTGTCAAAGAACGCCAGAAAGCGATCGCGATCATCGGGATGCACATCGTGCTCGACCGCTGTCATAAGTTCGATTGCGAACGAACCGAAATCGTCCTCGCCGACCGATGAATCAGAAACATCGTAGTAAGTCTCCGTATCGTTGTTTATCTCAAGAATAACCGTATAATAATCCCTGAGCGCTTCCACAATACGAACCGCCCTGAATTCATCACTGTTATACTGTTTTCCCTTTGAACCCGACTTTTCCATACAACCGGCTTTCTTTCCCACAGGCTTTCTGCCCCGCCGGGAAAACTCTCACAAAGGCTTTTCTGCCCCGCCGAAAAGTCCTCCGGCGGGCAGAAGCCCCATAGAAAATCACTTCGTCAGAAGCATCATGATCTCGTTCGATCTTGCGATAAACTCCGTCATTGCCTCAGGTGCAAGAGGCTTATGTGAAAGCATTGCCAGATCGTAAAGCTGCTTAACCATAAGATCGCGCTTCTCGCCGACTCTCTTATGCTCGTAGATGTACTTCACGAGATCGTTGTTCGCATTGAGTGTAAGAATCTCGCCATCACCGCCAAACATTGAAGTGTCAGCAGCTCCGCCGAAGCTGTACATCTTCATCATGTCAGCCATTCTGCGGCTCTCCTCATCAAGAGTGATGATTGATGAAATGTTCGCATCCTTAAGCTTAGTGACTCTGACTTCGAGCTTTTCCTTGTTAAGGACCTTTCTGAACAGTGCCGTCAGCTCATCGAGTTCCGCCTTCATCTCTTCTTCGCTCGCATCCGGGGCCTTGAAGGCATCGGTGATGTCCGCATCGATACGTTTGAAGCATATCTTGTCATTCTGCGACTCGAGCTGTGTAATGAATGGCTGGTCAATCCTCTGTGTGAGGACAACGGCGTCGAGATTCTCATCCCTGAACATCTTTATGTACTGTCCCTGCTGCTGTTCATCCGTTACATAGTAGATAGTTCCCTTCTCGGGTTCCTTATCTTCAGGCTCTGCCGCATCGCCGGTGTTTTCAACCACTTCGGCTTCAACGCTCTTTCCCTCTTCGTCTGTAGCTTCCTCAGCAGGCTTAACCTTCTTATCGGCCATATCAACAGCGTCAAGGTACTCATTCATGGTCATGTACTTTGCATTAATGTCCTTGAAGAGAACGAAATCTTTAATCTTGTCGCAGAACTTTGAATCCTTCAGGCAGCCGTACTTGATGAAGGGAGCGATGTCATCCCAGTACTTCTCGTAATTTTCGCGATCCGTCTTGCACATGCCGGTAAGCTTGTCAGCAACCTTCTTTGTGATGTAATCAGAGATCTTCTTTACAAATCCGTCATTCTGAAGAGCACTTCTCGATACATTCAACGGCAAATCGGGGCAGTCGATTACGCCCTTTAAAAGAAGCAGGAATTCGGGGATGACTTCCTTGATGTTATCTGCAATGAAAACCTGATTGCTGTAAAGCTTGATTACTCCGTCAGCATTTTCATATTCAAGGTTAACCTTCGGGAAGTAGAGAATTCCCTTGAGGTTAAACGGGTAATCCATATTCAGATGGATGTAGAACAGCGGCTCCTTGTAATCGTGGAAGACCTTGCGGAAGAAATCCTTATAGTCCTCATCCTTGCACTCGTTGGGATGCTTTGTCCAAAGAGGTTCCGTCTCGTTAATGGGCTTCGGACCCTTCTTTTCCTCTGTTTTCTCACCGTCGATGGGTGTCTGATCATCGGCCTTTACGTCATCGAGAACACTTCCGACTTCCTCATCGGGCTTGTCGCCGTTTGAGAAGAAAATCTCAACAGGCATAAATGAGCAGTACTTCTCGAGAATCTCCTTTGCACGGTACTCATTGGCAAACTCATAGCTGTCTTCATTGAGATAGAGTGTAATCTCGGTTCCGCGGTCGCTCTTTTCACCTTCGCCCATTTCGAAGTCAACGCCTTCCTCAGACTCCCAGTGAACAGCGGGCGCACCGTTATATGACTTTGTGTCGATGGTAACCCTGTGTGCTACCATAAATGCCGAATAGAAACCAAGTCCGAAATGGCCGATTATCTGATCCTCACTGGCCTTGTCTTTATACTTGCTAAGGAAATCAGCCGCACCCGAAAAAGCAATCTGGTTGATGTATTCCTTTACCTCTGCCTCCGTCATTCCGATGCCGTTATCAATGAATTTCATTGTCTTCTCTTCGGGACTGACAATAACCTTGATAAAGTACTTTTCTTCTTCGGGAAGTGTAAACTCGCCCATAAGCGAAAGCTTTTTAAGCTTTGTGATGGCATCACTTCCGTTTGAAACCAGCTCTCTCACAAAAATGTCGTGGTCAGAGTAAAGCCACTTTTTGATTATCGGGAAGATATTCTCCGAATTGATTGATAAACTACCTTTTTCCAAAATAATCGCCTCCATTGAATCTTGTGTATATTAACGGCACTGTACAAAGACAGGCCGCTTTGGCCGTATCGTACCATTCCTGCCGCAATGGGCATTCGGGCCGTGCCCGGCCGGCTCCGGCCGTATCAGTCCTCTTCCTCCGAATTGACTGTGAGAACCTGTCTCTTTCTTGCAGACATATCGCTGTCAAGATAGTCATCGTAGGTCGAAATCTTGTCGATCAGACTTCCGTCCGGCGTAATCTCCATGATTCTGTTTGCAACGGTCTGAATGAACTGATGGTCAAGTGCCGTAAACAGACATACACCCTTAAACTTGATAAGTCCGTTGTTGAGCGCCGTAATCGACTCCATATCAAGATGGTTTGTGGGCTCGTCCATTACAAGGACGTTTGAACCGAGAATCATCATCTTTGAGAGCATTACACGAACACGCTCACCGCCCGAAAGAACCTTGACCTTCTTAACGCCCTCTTCGCCGGCGAAGAGCATTCTTCCGAGAAAACCTCTGACGTACTGGGGATCATCCTCGGGCGAGAATGGCATAAGAAATTCTACAATTGTCTCATCTCCCGCAAAGAGCGCCGTATTATCCTTAGGGAAGTAACCCTGTGTTGTCGTAACACCCCACTTGTATGAACCGGAATCAGGCTCCATCTCTCCCATAAGGATCTTGAAGAGCGTAGTTGCTGCAAGTGTATTGGCACCTACAAAAGCGATCTTGTCATCGTGACCGACAACAAAGGAAATGTTGTCAAGGATTTTGACGCCGTCAATTGTCTTTGTGATGTTCTTTACTTCAAGAACCTCATTACCGATCTCGCGGTTAGGTCTGAAATCGATGTAAGGATACTTCCTGCTTGAAGGCTTGATGTCATCAAGCTCAATCTTTTCAAGCGCACGCTTTCTGGAAGTAGCCTGCTTTGATTTGGAAGCATTCGCTGAGAAACGCTGGATGAACTCCTGCAGCTCCTTGATCTTCTCTTCCTTCTTCTTGTTTGCTTCCTTCATCTGCTTAATCATCAGCTGGCTCGACTCATACCAGAAATCGTAGTTGCCCGCATAAAGCTGAATCTTCTGATAGTCGATGTCCGCAATCTGAGTGCAGACCTTGTTGAGGAAGTATCTGTCATGCGAAACAACGATGACGGTATTCTCAAAGTTGATAAGAAACTCCTCAAGCCAGGAGATTGCTTCCAGATCAAGGTGGTTCGTAGGCTCATCGAGAAGCAGGATGTCAG
The DNA here is from genome assembly GCA_045617405.1 of Lachnospiraceae bacterium. Taxonomy (GTDB): domain Bacteria; phylum Bacillota; class Clostridia; order Lachnospirales; family Lachnospiraceae; genus JAZLIL01. Next base: position 4,784 of record JAZLIL010000021.1, read on the forward strand.
GATTTCCGAAAAGAGCCTGCGCAAGAAGGACCTTTACCTTCATGGGACCGTTGAGCTCGCTCATCTGCCTGTAGTGATAATCGGTTTCGACACCGAGACCGTTGAGAAGTGTTGCCGCGTCGCTCTCAGCTTCCCAGCCGTTCATCTGTGCGAATTCGCCCTCAAGTTCACTGGCTTTGATACCATCCTCATCCGTGAAATCTTCCTTCGCGTAGATGGCATCCTTTTCCTTCATAATGTCATAAAGTCTCTGGTTGCCCATGATAACCGTATCAAGAACCGTATAAGCATCATATTTAAAGTGATCCTGCTTTAAGAATGACAGTCTCTGACCGGGTGTGATGATAACCTCGCCCTTTGAAGGTTCGAGTTCTCCTGTAAGGATTTTCAAAAAGGTCGACTTTCCAGCGCCGTTGGCACCGATAAGGCCGTAACAGTTCCCTTCCGTAAACTTGATGTTCACATCTTCGAACAGTGCTCTTTTTCCTAATCTGAGTGTAATGTTGTTGGCAAAAATCATTGTCTTCTCTCCGCTTCTTCTATTCTATTCACTAAATGTGAAATATTCGTGTTTCTTTATGGTACATTCTATTTTATATGAAATAAAATGTTTTGCAATATCAAAAATTTCTTTACAGTAATACTATTGAGTAGTATAATACCGAATGTGGGGGGATTAGAAAGAGGTACGTACAATACTTTCTCTTTCCATCAGAGGGGGTTCCTATGAAGGATAACGTTTCTATTGTTGTGGATCAAGGCTCTTGTGTCGGCTGCTGCGAATGTCTGTCAGCCTGCACGCGAAATAACATCTACATCGTTCTCGACCATAAGACCGGACGACCTGTTCCCATGGTCGATGGTGGCTGTTCTCACTGTGGCGAATGCCTTTCGGCGTGTACGCACGCTCTCGTTTGTGTTCCGTTCGCATCCGCTATCTGATTTTGTTTTTACACTTCAAAGATTAATTCTCCGTAATTCGGAACCGGCCAGAGTTTTCCGTCTACTATTCTTTCGAGCTCGTCAACCGGTTTTCTGAGCGATTCCATTTCAGGGACGATTATCTGCCTGAAGTATTCTGCCTTTTCCTTTGCTCCCTCGGATACCCTTGTTTTGTCCACATCTTTCTGAAGTCTGTCTAGCGCATCCCGCGTTTCGCGAAGAAGCTTTGAACATTTTCCCACAAGTTCAGTCTCAACACTCACATCTGCATCCGGAACAGCTGACCTGACCTGGTTAAGGCACTTCGCCACGTCTTTTATATAGCCGATAACAGCAGGAATGTAGCTGCGTGATGCCATCTCAATCATGGTTCTCGCCTCAATGTTCATTGTCTTTGAATAGATGTCGTAGGTTATCTCAGCTCTTGAAGCGAGCTCTGCTTCACTCAGCACATGCTGGCGTTCGAAGACACGTATCGTATCCTCCCTTGTCAGCACAGGGATTGCATCGACGATTGAAGGAAGATTGGGAAGTCCCCTTCTTGCGGCCTCCTCGATCCACTCAGCCGAGTAGCCGTTTCCGGCAAAGATGATGCGCTTGTGATCACTGACCGTTCTTGCAATGATAGCCTTTACCGTTCTTTCGACAACATCCTTTCTCAGTTCGCGCTCAATCGCACTTTGTGACTGAGCCCCCATTCCTGAAAGATCATTATCGGAATCCGATGATTTTAAAGCCTCTTCAATCTCGCTTGAGAATCCGTCAAGAACATCCGCAACGATCGTGTTGAGGACACAGTTCGGATCTGCTAGTGAAAGAGATGAAGCTACCATTCTGAATTCAAACTTATTTCCCGTAAATGCGATGGGCGACGTCCTGTTGCGGTCGTTGGCATCCTTCTTGATCCACGGAAGCGTGTGAACACCTACAGTAAGACGGCTGTTCGAAAGCGAACTCGTTGCCTCACCGTTTTCTTCAAACTGTGCAAGAATGTCTTCAAGCTGTTCCCCGATAAAGATTGAAACGATTGCGGGAGGAGCTTCATTTGCTCCGAGCCTTGAATCGTTGCCCGGATTCGACGCCGAAAGTCTGAGAAGCTCCGGATATGTGTCAACAGCCTTGATGACTGCTGCAAGAAAGACCAGGAACCGGAGATTATTGTGCGGTTCCTTTCCGGGCTTAAGCAGATTTTCTCCGGTGTCTGTGACCAAAGACCAGTTATTATGCTTTCCCGAACCGTTCACACCTGCAAAAGGCTTCTCATGGAGAAGACATGTAAGACCGTGGCGGGCAGCAATCTTCTTCATGTTATCCATGATAAGCTGATTGTGATCCGTTGCTATATTGGCTGTCGTATAGACGGGGGCAAGCTCATGCTGTGCAGGTGCAGCCTCGTTGTGCTGCGTCCTTGCATAGATTCCGAGTTTCCAAAGCTCCTCGTTGAGTTCCTTCATAAAGCTTGCAATTCTCTCCTTGAGCGCGCCGAAGTAATGGTCATCCATCTCCTGACCTTTTGGAGGCATCGCTCCGAACAAAGTACGTCCCGTGTAGATAAGATCGTCGCGAAGAAGATACTTCTCTCTGTCGATGAGGAAGTACTCCTGCTCACCTCCGACGCTTACGGAAACCTTCCTGACGTCATCACACCCGAAAAGTCTGAGCATTCTGACCGCAGAATTGCTGATAGCCTCCATTGACCTTAGAAGCGGTGTCTTCTTGTCAAGCGCTTCGCCTGTGTAGGAACAGAAGGCTGTCGGAATACAAAGTGTCACTCCGCCCGCATCCTGCTTCAAAAATGCAGGGGAAGTACAGTCCCAGGCAGTGTAGCCTCTCGCCTCAAAAGTTGCGCGAAGACCGCCCGACGGAAAGCTCGATGCATCGGATTCGCCCTTAATCAGCTCTTTTCCCGAGAATTCCATCACAATCCTGCCCTTTGGAGCCGGGGATATAAAAGAATCATGCTTTTCGGCTGTTATACCTGTCATAGGTGCGAACCAGTGAGTGAAATGAGTTGCGCCATGCTCGATAGCCCATTCCTTCATCGCTGTCGCGATTACTTCGGCAACGGGACCGGCAAGCTCCGCTCCTGTCTCAATCGTCTTCTTAAGCTGTGCATAAACATCAGCAGGAAGTCGTTCCTCCATTACAGACTCACTGAATGTGTTCTCGCCAAAATACTCTTCAAGCCTCTTGTTCATCTTTTCTCCCCTTACGAAAAAAGCCCGAAGCCTCGTCGGCATCAGGCCTTTCTTACTGATCTTCACCGGATCAGAAATCAAAATCCGGCTTATTCTTAACGAACCTGAATCGGTTTTCACCATCCTCGTATGAATAGTAAACTTCATCCATGCTCTGTTTAACAATGTAAATGCCAAGCCCACCGATTCCTCTCTCCTCTGCTGAAAGAGTAATGTCGGGATCCTCACGTTCAAGAGGATTGTACGGCAAGCCGGCATCGGCGAAGAGAAACGATCCCTTGTTCTCATCAACATCACATTCAATCCTCGCATAACGGTCACCCTTGTAATCTTCAGGGTACGCATAGGAAGCGATGTTTACAAAAATTTCTTCTGCGGCAATGTCAATGGCAGGCATCAGAAGCTCATCCCATCCGCTCTTCTCAAGAAGTCCGTTGATGAAAGTAATAATATTACCCATTTCGTTTCGGTCTGCCTTAAAAGTAGCAACCTCCATAGTCTTCCCTCCCGACACCTAAAAACTGTGCAAATCTGTTACTCGATTGTCAGAATCTTATCAAAACCGGTAACCTTGAGAATCTGCATAAGTGCTTCGGGAACATTGATGAGCTTCATGGAACCACCCTTCGACTTTGCTGTCTTTTGTCCGATAAGAAGAGCCCTAAGCCCGGCGCTTGAAACATACTCGCATTTTGAAAAATCGAGAATAAGATTGCCTACCTTCTGGAAGACAAGAAGAATCCTGTTCTGAAGTTCAGGACTTGTTGTTGTGTCAACTCTGCCATCAATGAACAATGTCATGGCTTCGCCTTCGCGTGCTTCACTAATTGTCATATTGCACCTCCAATTCCACTACCATGTAATATTTATACTCTAACTGCAGTTATATTTCAAGAGAAACAGTAAAAATAAATAAACATATAGGTCAGTATATCAGGCAGGTATTTCCGTGCCTGTACCGTTAGAAGTCAATGCTATTCGCAATCCGCTTCGCTGCTTGCTCATATAAAAGTGGTTCTTCGTGCCTTACGAGGTACGGGGTTTGAAACCCCGCACCTCGTACAAGAGCAAAGATCAGAATAGCCCGACAGGTGTATTCGTGCCAGTATTGCTGTTTCGAAGTTACATTTGTGTGATTTCTTTGTCATCTGCCATTTTTTCTTTTTTTCTTATGTACATCAGAGCAAATTGTGCTAAACTGTCCATTAGAACAATTTTGAAAGGAACCGTGTTATGACTAAACAATTTGATAATGCTTTTATTTTTGATCATCCGCTCATGCATCACAAGATTACCCAGATGCGTAACAAGGAGACAGGAACAAAAGAATTCCGTGAGCTTGTTAAAGAGGTCTCCACTCTGATGTGCTACGAAGTTACAAGAAACTTCCCCACAGAAGAGGTTGAAATTGATACTCCCATCTGCAAGGGAACCTTTAAGCAGCTTTCTTCCACACAGAAGGTTACGCTTGTACCCGTTCTTCGTGCAGGTCTCGGAATGGTGGACGGAATGCTCGCGCTTCTTCCCACTGCACGTGTCGGACACATCGGACTTTATCGTGATCCTGAAACAAAGAAGCCCGTTGAGTACTATTGCAAGCTTCCTAACGACGTTGCCGACAGCCAGGTCATCATCCTCGACCCCATGTTTGCAACAGGCGGCTCCGCTATCGCAAGCGTCGGCTTCTTAAAGGAGCGCGGCTGCAAGAACATCCGTTGGGTCAGCATTCTTGCCGCTCCCGAGGGTATTGAAGCCTTCCATAAGGTTTATCCCGAAATTCCCGTCTTCTGTGCATGCGTAGACGAATGTCTCAATGAGAATGCCTACATCGTACCCGGTCTCGGTGACGCAGGCGACAGACTCTTTGGAACAAAATAGAATGAAACAGAACAGGATATAGAAAATGAAAAAAGCTTGTCGCGTCTGCGTCAAGCTTTTTTCATCGCATGTGCCTATACTATGTACTCAATAAGAAGTAGAAAAGTATAACTCAGTTAAATAATACCCCACATATTATTAAACCTTCAACCAATCAGGACATTTCGTCCGCCGCACAATCCCATATTGTGTAGCCGGTTTCCAATCACTGAAGGTAGAATACCAAAATAACCGGCAAACTTCTACGTCATGATTTAACAATTTTGCACAATATTAAGGATACCATTTTGTGCTCGAATAACGAAACAGTTCTACTCGTCTTCGGCTTCGGGTTCTTCACCCGAAATCACGTTACGTCTGTACTTTTTGTCGTACAACTCAAGAATTCTGATTGACATCTTCATGTAGTCGCGAGTGTAGACGTCGTTGATGTCGTAAGTGAGCATCGAAAGAAGCTTCTTTAATCTGTAAACAAGCGTATTTCTGTGAACAAAGATTGCCTGTGCCGTGGCATTGAGCGACAGGTTGTTGTCGATGTACGCCCATAGTGTTCCGACCCTGTCCGTCTTGTAGGTGGAATCGTATTCCCAAAGGAATGTGATGTCGGGATGGCAGGCATTAAGCTCATCATCAATGTTTCCCGTTTCAATAAGATAGTAGAGCGCAACATCATAGAAATCGAATATGTTCGTATTCTTAATGTAAATCCGTCCGTACTTGATTGCCGCCTTTGCCTGGTTGTAGAAGTACTTTGTTCTGTTCAGATCGTGGCAGGGGAGGCTGAATCCGATTGAAACACTGTTCTTCACCAGAATTTCCTTAAGTGCCTTCGTCAGATCATCAACTGAGGTGGAGACATTGTCCGAAACAATGACAACACGGTCTTCATATGAAAGAACTGCGCAGTTTGGAAGTTGGGCTCTAACAATGTTGCAGAACAGCTCGACGAAATCATCTCTTCCGTCATCTGATTCGATAACAGACACTCAAGTCGGATCGTAGCCAT
>JAZLIL010000022.1:0-11320 GCA_045617405.1 Lachnospiraceae bacterium
GACTTTGGTGATGGCAAAGTTGATACCCATACCTGCAATAATGGGGATAATGAGTGCAAGCACGATAAATGCGTTTCTGTTAAGTCTCAGAAGCAGCTGACTTGTAACATAGTGCATGTCGAGCTTTGAGGTGATAATGAAGAAGACGCTGATAATAATAAACAGATACGTAACGGCATACTTTTTAAGATTCTCTTTCACAGCCGAACCAAAACCATTATTCATTCTTCGAACCTCCTGACTGTGTAAGTGCGTAAAGGATGATTCCGTTAGAGATCATGATACGCATAACCTCGCTGAGACCGCCGCCGGCAACAACGGCATTCGCCATCTGCTGTCCGAGTGCAAGCACACCCTCAAAGAGGAATACACCGATAATAACATGACCGACCTTTGCTCTCGATGTGGTAGCACCACCGATAAGAATTGCAGATGCGGCGATGAAACCGAGCTGTCTGGGAGCAGTATAAAGCTGCGCATAACCAAAAGCCTGTGAGTAGATTACGATACCAAGTGCTGCGATACATGTCGAAAGGATTGTACCGAGTGTTCTGTAACGGTCAACATTAAGTCCGCATGCCTGAGCATAGTTGGGATTTGAACCTACTGCTGTCATTGCCACGCCAAGCCTGCTTCTTGAGAACACCCACATTACGCCGCAGGCAAGCAGGAATACGAGAAGAAGTCCCGTGGGAATGTTAATTCCGAACAGCTTGAATGCAAGGAAATTGTCAAGCAGGTGTGCAAACGAATCAAGCAGACTGTGCGTTACACGAAGTCCCTTTCCGCTTAAGAGCCAGATGATCTTTGTGTTCTTGAAAGGAAGAAGCATCCATCCGATACACATCAGCGAAACGAAGGAGTATCCTACGTAAGTCGAGATTGTCATCTCGTCTCCCTTCATCTTGTTAAGAAGGATTGAATAAGCCCAGCCGAGCGGTATTGCAATCAGGATTCCGGCAACACTTGCAAAAACAAGTGCTGCACCGCCTGTCATGTTGTATTCGAGTGAAATGACGGTTGCAAGAAGACCTGAGATGCAGCCGAGCGTCATACCCATGTTAAGACCGATACCGCACTGAATACCGGGAAGCATTGCAAGTACCAGAATTCCGTACATACCCACACGTTCAAGAACGTTTCCGAGCATCAGCGGAACCGAAATGTTATAGAGCATTATTGCCAGACAAAGATAGATAAAGAACAGGCAGATAATGGTTCTCGGAACACCGAGTTTCCCTGTGAGAGTCTCCCAGAAAATAAGAACTGCCACAAGAAGTGCCGCTGCAATTGCTCCTATCATAAGATTCTTTGCATTGGCTGCAAGCATCATCTTGAATGCAGTGCCGCCCGAAAGAAGCCTGTCTGTCTCCTCAGCCTTATAAACAGCGTATCTTTCTGCAAAATCAAGCGATGCAGAATTTACAATTGTCTGGATGCTCTTCTCAATGTCATCGTAGGTGTTGCCCTTGAGATTCGCAAGATCGGGAATAATTCCCGAAAGGATTTCAAATACGCTGATAAATGCCTCGTCTCCGGGAACCTTAAGTGCCGTAAGGGACTCCGAAGGAGTAAAGTATGCCTCATCAACTGTAAAGGTATCATCTGTCGTTTCGGATACTTCCCCGGTTGTATTTCCCTCCTCGGAACCTTCCGCAGCCAGAGCCTCTTCCTCTGCCTTCTTGTCAGCCTTGTCCTGAACCATCTGAACAAGACCGTCAACAAGGTGTGCGTTGGTACTCTCCGAAAGAGCAGGTGAAAGTCCCTTAATTGCCACAGCTACCTGTGCGGGATCAACATCTGAAGTGTAAAGAGTCCAGTTGTCGATGCCGTCATAAATTTCAGTGTAGATGTCGGAATAGATTTCCTTTTCCGCTCTCTCAACAGCTGCATAATCAGTCATGACAGATTCCATGTGGTCAATTGCTGCAGAAAGCTTTTCCTTTGTTGTTTCGTCAACGGTAACATTTGCGTAGGAAGCTTCTGCTTCTGCCCTTGCCTCAGCCTCTGCCTCTGCGCAAAGCTCGTTTATCTTGTCCGAGCCGAGCTGTCTGAAATCCTTCCTCTTACGAAGCTCTGTCAGCTTGGCTCCGCTTGCCTTCTTGGCAATACTTGATACAAGTCCGTCAGATGCCGCATGGATAACGGAATTGAATCTCATCTCATTAAGAACCTCAGCAGTTGCATTTCCGCCTCTGAAAGCAAAGCCGGCAATCGCACCGATAAGGAGGACAGCTGTGATGACCATTACGAGTATGCAGACAACAAGTCTCTGCTTTTTCATGTGTTTCATAATGCCAGATCCTCCTCCTTTACCTTTTCTCCGCTCATTGCAAGACCGAAGCTTGCATCAGAGCTGTCGGTACGAAGGATGCCTGCAACCTTTCCTTCGTATACTATCGCGATTCTGTCGCAGATGCTTCGAAGCTCCTGGAGTTCCGAAGATACCATGACAATCGTGAGTCCCTGCTCACGGTTAAGCTTTACAAGCGTATCAAGAACGAGCTGCTTGGCACCGATATCGATACCACGTGTAGGCTCTGAAACGAACAGGAACCTGGGTCTCATAGCAAGTGCCTTTGCTATGCAGACCTTCTGCTGATTACCGCCTGAAAGAGTACCTGTCCACTGGGTGGGAGAGGTACATCTGATATCGAGATTTTTAATCATCTCATTTGCGTAAGTCCTGATGGCCTTTGAGTTCTTAAGATGAAGCACCTTGCTTAAGTACTCACCGTTAATCTGCATTGCGCCGAAAACAATGTTGTCTTCGATTGACTGATCAAGAAGAAGACCTACCTCTCTTCTGCTCTCCGAAACCATAACAAGACCGGCCTTAAGTGCAGCCTTGGGATTATTGAGTTCGATCTTTTCATCGTTGAACCAGACTTCACCTGTTGAAGGACGAAGGCCCATGATTCCGTTTGGAATACCGATCTTTCCCTGTCCTGCGAGGCCGCCGATACCGATGATTTCACCTTCCCTGACGTCAAGATCTACACCCTTGACCTCTTCACCCATCATTCCGACCTTAAGATCTCTGATCTTAAGTGCGATTTTATCGGATGCCTTTGTATTCTTTTCCTTAACCCGGAAGAGACTCTCATCGCCGTGACCGATCATGAGCTCAGCGAGTTCTTCAACGTTTGTGTCACTCTTTGACTTTGAGGTAACAAGCGTACCGTCACGAAGGATTGTGACCGTATCGGCAGCCTGAATAACCTCATCAAGTCTGTGAGTAATGAAGATGATGGCGATTCCCTTTGACGCAATTGTCTTCATTACGCTGATAAGCTGTGCGGCTTCGCTCTCTGTAAGAACTGCCGTTGGCTCATCAAAGACAAGGAGCTTAATGCCTTCCTTATCAATCTCACGTGCAATCTCAACGAACTGCATGTGGCCGACAGGAAGTCCCTCAACCTTTGCAAACTCATCTATTCCGATGCCTACAGAATCAAGTGCCTTGCGGCTGTCTGCAGCCATTGCTTTCGTGTCAAGCTTCTCAAGCTCCTTTCCAAAGATACGGCTCGGTATCCAGGGCCTGGAAATTTCTCTGTTCAATTTAATGTTCTCTGTGATGGTAAAACCGGGAATGAGCATAAATTCCTGATGCACCATACCGATACCCATTTCCATTGCATGAATGGGTGATTTAATCGAAGCCTTCTGACCATCGATCAGAACTTCTCCCTCAAAGCCTCCCGTGTTATGGATGACAGGCATACCAAAAAGCACGTTCATCAGCGTTGACTTACCGGCACCGTTCTCACCGAGGAGAGCATGTATCTCACCCGGCTTAACCTTCAGCGTGGCGCCCTTAAGTACATAGTTGCCGCTATATGCCTTTTTGATGTCGTTCATCTCAAGAATATATTCTGACAAAAGATGACCCCCTGACGATAATAATATGTTATATTACTTTTTCTAATAATTGCAGTATAAAAAACGTAAGAACGTTAACTCGAAGAATACGAGAAAAACATCATGGCAGATTCACTCGGCTAAAGTGATAACGCTATAACTCGCTATTTCGCTAACACACAAAAATATTCCTGCTTAGCGAGATAAAGCAGAACTCCGGTGAGGGAGTTCTGCTTTAAATTCAACTTACCAATTCACTGTCGATTTACAGATAATCATTAAAATCGATTGCATCGAAGTAGATCAGATAGTAGTTAGAAAGGTTCTTTCCTGTTGCATCTGTGTAGGTATCGAGCTTAGCTTCAACGCCTGCTGCATCAGAGAAGCACTTAACAAGAACGGGCTCATCAACCTTGCCGTTTGTCTTGCCTTCTGCATAGAGGCATGCATACTCGTAAGATGCATTGATCATACCCATGTTAACAGGGATTGACCATGTTGAGAAACGGTTCTGTGCATTGTGATCCTTGAGGTAAGAAGCGAGGTTCTTGATAGTTCCGTCGATATCGCCGTATGTTGCGTCAAGACCAAATGCCTCGGGGAATCCGTGGTAAGGGCTCGGGCAGCAGGGAAGTGCGTAGTAAGCATTCTCTTCACCTAAAACTGCCTGCTGAAGTGCAACCTGGATACCGCAGTTTGTGCAGTAGAAGCAAACCTTCTTGCCTGCGTACTCCTGCATAACCTTGGGAACATCCTCAAGAACTGCAGCCTGAGCACCTGACATACCTGCATCACCTGTAGGATCGGGACAGTCACGCTCTACGAACTCAATGTTGTAACCTTCAGCTGTCTGCTTCATAGCATCACGCTTTGCAACGATTGTCTCGTATGAAAGGTGACGTGCGAAGGAATAATGAACGATAACATCACAGCCCCACTCATAAGCCTTATCAGCTACCTGGTAGCCGCATCCGATTTCATCAACTGCAAGAACGATGTCAGCTGCAGCTGCGATATCAGCGGGATCCTCTGCGGGAACACCGCAAACAAGGAGGATGTCATCTCTTCCAAGATCGTTAAGAATCTGGGTGTAAGCACTTGTTGCTCCCTGAACGCCCTGAACGAAGATGATAGCCTTAACTTCGGGATCGTTAGCGAATGCAATAAGCTTTGAAATAGTAGTCTCAACTTCTGATGAGAAGTTGTCAGGATATGTGTCGGTGATAACCTTTCCCGGATACTTATCCTTAAGTGCGTTTGCAGCGTAGTACTCTTCCTCACCCTGTGAAGTTGTACCTGTCAGAATGGCAACCTTGTAGTTACCTGTTGCTGCGGGTGCTGCGGGTGCAGGCTCAGCTGCCTTAGGCTCTTCTGCCTTAGGCTCCTCTGCCTTGGGCTCCTCAACTGCGGGAGCGGGTGCAGGCTCAGCCTTCTTCTCTTCTGCCTTCTGGCCGCATGCTGTTAAAGCAAGAACCATAGCAAGAACGAGCATTACTGATAAAAACTTTTTCATGTTTTCTCTCCTCTTCTACATTTTTAATACATCAGCCTGTTAAAGCGGCGATGTACCCGTGTTTACACGACGTCTCATTATAACATCTTTCAGACATTCAGTCAACACGATTTGCAATTTTCTCCAAATTTCATAAATTGTGTGTAAAATTCATTCGATACATGTTTCCAAAAACTGTTGAAAATGTTGAAAAAGAGGCCGAAGCCTCTTCCAAAGCAGTAAAACAATAATTGTATATTATGAATGCTTATGCTACTATTATCAAAAAGACAGTGCAATGCGACGTATTGAGAATGAGGTGGATTTAGATACCCGGTGATAACCGGGAGAAAGGAATAAATCCAATCACCATCTAAGATGATTGGATTATACGTGACAAAATGATAAAAAACGTTATCTTTGATATCGGCGGAGTGCTGATGGATTACAAATGGATTGAGGTTGTCATGAGCTATGGTCTTTCCCGTGAACAAGCGGATGAGATGGGCAGAAAATTTTTACGTCACCGAACCTGGCACGATCTTGACCGGGGCGTCATCACCGAAGAGGAAGCCATTGAAGCCTACGAAGCGGAATATCCCGAGGCAGGAGATCTTTTTAGATTTTTCTTTGCACACAAGGGAGATCTTGATATTCCGAGGACTGAGGTCATGGAACGCTTCTACAAACTGAAAAAGGCAGGCTACCGGATCTATCTTCTCTCAAACTACTCAAAAGGCCTCTTCGAAGCTCACTACAAAGACATTTCCTTCAACAACCTCATTGACGGAAAGGTAATTTCCTACGAGGACCATCTGATGAAGCCCGAGCCCGAAATCTACGAGCGTCTTCTTTCCAAGTATGACCTTGTTCCCGAAGAATGCATTTTCTTCGATGACCGCGACGACAACGTTGAGGCTGCAAAAAAGCTTCGCATCAACGCCTACAGAACTCTCACGAGTGAAGATGTCATTTATCACATCAGAAAGCTTCTTGATATTGCGGAGAATCAATAGCGCAGCCCATAAACATACGCATCCTCACCAAGCATCTTATTACGGGGCGCACTTTACCGAAATGTATAGGACGCTTTTTCGCATGCGACATTTGCACCGCCGTCAACGTTAGCTGAAACGCACTTTTCCGAAATATATAGGACGCTTCTTCCATTCAATGCTATTCGCAATCCGCTTCGCTGCTTGCTCATATAAAAGTGGCACTTCGTGCCTTACGAGGTACGGTGCTTGAAACCCCGCGCCTCGTACAAGTGCACCCGCTTCCTTAAGGCAGTGGGTGCTCTTGTACTTTAATAAATTAAAAAAAGTCAGGGCAGAACCCTGACTCTTTTTTTTTGCTTTCGCACTATTTATTCTTCTTCTTTGATACAACATCGAAGATAACTGCTGCAAGGAGTACGAGACCCTTTACTACCTTCTGGAAGTTTGCATCAACACCCATGATACTCATACCGATGTTGATGACACCCATAAGGAGGGCACCGATGATAACGCCGGGAACAGTTCCGATTCCGCCGTATGCCGAAGCACCGCCGATGAAGCAGGAGCCGATAGCGTCCATCTCGTAGTTCTGACCGTATGTAGGCTGTGCAGAGGTAAGACGCGCTATCGTCATGATACCTGCAAGACCTGCAAGAAGACCCATGTTAGCATAAGCAAAGAAGTAAACCCTCTTTGTGTTGATACCTGAAAGCTTTGCAGCCGACTCATTGCCGCCGATAGCATAAAGGTGACGACCAATCGTTGTCTTTGAAGTGATGTAAGTGTAAATCAGGATAACGATTGCAACCCAGATAAGTGCCGAAGGAATACCCTTATACTGGCTGAGTCTTACTGTAAAGAAGATAACAACTACAGAGATAACAGCTGCCTTAATGATGCACTTAACAAGTGATTCAACCTCAAGGCCCTTCTTCTTACGGCTGATACGGCTCTTAAATGTGAAGAAGAGGTAGATAAGGCATGCAATGATACCTACCGCAATACAGAGGATATTGATACCCTCTCCGCCGAAAGGATCCGGAACGTAACATTCGGCACCGCCGCCAAAAATCTTAACGAATGCTTCGTTTGTTACAGACATTGTCTTTCCCTGAAGAACAACGTTTGAAAGTCCTCTGAATACCATCATACCGGCAAGGGTTGTGATGAAAGGAGGAACCTTAACGTAGGCAATCCAGAAAGCCTGCCATGCTCCGATCAGAAGACCTACAACGAGCATCACGATAACGGCAAGAAGCCAGTGGATGTCCTTATTCATCATAACTGCACCGATAGTACCTGCAAAGCAGACAACACTACCGACCGAAAGGTCGATGTTACCGCCTGTCAGGATACACATCAGCATACCTGTAGCGAGCACGAATACATACGCATTCTGTGCGATAATGTTTGTAATGTTATTAGGCATCAGGATCTTGCCACCGGTCTGCACTGTAAAGAACAGGGTGACCAGAACAAGAACGATGATCATTGTATATTTCTGGACAAACTCCAGTACTTTTGTCTTTGTCATTGTTTATTGCTCCTTCCCGGCCGTGTCAGTCGAAAGAATGCAGGCCATAATCTTCTCCTGTGTGGCGTCTTCAATGTTGAATTCACCAACCATCTTACCCTCGTTGAGAACGTAGATACGATCACTCATCCCAAGTACTTCAGGCATCTCGGATGAAATCATTACTACTGATTTGCCCTCAGCAACAAGCTGATTTATAATACAGTAAATCTCGTACTTCGCTCCGACATCGATACCTCTTGTCGGCTCATCAAGAATAAGAATGTCAGGTTCAGCGTACATCCATTTTGCTAACAGAACCTTCTGCTGATTACCACCGGAAAGGTTTCCAACGAACTGCTCAATGCTCGGACACTTTGTGTTCAGCTTTTTGCGGTACTCTTCGGCAACCTTCATCTCCTCATCGGGATGGAGAACGCCGTTCCTGGAAACACCCTTCAGATTAGCCAGTGTTGTATTCACACGGATTGAATTCGAAAGGATAAGGCCATTCCCCTTACGATCCTCGGTTACATAGGCAAGTCCATTTTCAATTGCCTCTCTCGGAGAATGAAGCTTTACCTCTTTACCCTTAATCTTAACAGTTCCCGAAATGCTTGAACCGTAGGAATGACCGAAAAGACTCATTGCAAGCTCGGTTCTGCCGGCTCCCATAAGTCCTGAAATACCCACAACTTCTCCCTTACGCACCTTGAAGGAAACGTTGTCAACGACCTTCTTGTCGGTGTAAATGGGATGATAAACCGTCCAGTTTTCGACCTCCATGGAGACTTCGCCGATGTTCTTCTCGAATCTCTTCGGGAATCTGTCTGCGATTTCACGACCAACCATACCCTTGATGATACGATCTTCACTGATATCATCCTCTCCCTTTACAAGGGTCTCGATGGTCTTACCGTCACGAATGATGGTAATATCGTCTGCCACGTAGGAAACCTCATTAATTTTATGAGAAATAATAATTGATGTAAGCCCCTGCTTCTTGAACTCGAGAAGCAGGTCAAGAAGGGCCTTGGAATCCTTCTCATTAAGAGATGAAGTCGGCTCATCAAGAATCATAAGTCTTGCATTCTTTGAGAGAGCCTTCGCGATTTCGGTAAGCTGCTGCTTGCCGACACCGATATCCTTGACAAGTGTCTTTGAGGATTCGTTAAGTCCAACGATCTTAAGATACTTCGTAGCCTCGGCATGAGTCTCATCCCAGTTGATTGAGAAATTCTTTCCACGTTCATTTCCGAGGAACATATTCTCGCCAATCGACATGTACGGAACAAGTGCCAATTCCTGATGGATAATTACAATTCCTTTTGCCTCGCTGTCTCTAATCGTAGAAAACTTACAAACCTCGCCATCATATACTATATCCCCATCATAGGAGCCATAAGGATAAAGTCCGCTCAGAACATTCATAAGGGTGGACTTTCCGGCACCGTTCTCACCTACAAGAGCATGAATACTTCCCTTCTTTACGGCGAAATTAACATTGTTAAGCGCCTTAACGCCGGGAAACTCTTTGGTGATATTTTTCATTTCAAGTAATATTTCTGACAAGATACCGCCTCCGATTAAATTAGTGTCTACTCAAATTCGGGCGAGACAGAATCCTGTCTCGCCCGACAAGTGAAATCAAGTATTCAATTAAATTACTTTAACTGATCCTCTGTGTAGTAACCGGACTCGATAACGATCTCCTTGTAGTTGTCAGCTGTACAAGCTACGGGCTCACAAAGGAAGCTGGGGATGATACCTGTGCCATTGTCATAGGTCTTTGTATCGTTGATCGGAGGCTCTGAACCCTTCATGATAGCATCAACCATCTCAACTGTCTTAGCAGCAAGAGTACGTGTATCCTTGAAGATTGACATGCTCTGCTTGCCCTCGATGAGGTTCTTCATGATAGCGATGTCGCAGTCCTGACCGGTGATGATCGGGTAGTTTCCTGTGTAAGAAGCTGCAAGAGCGTTCTCAACACCAAGAGCTGTTGAATCGTTTGAAGCAAGAACTGCATCAAGCTGTGTGCCATCTGCATAGTAAGAACCAAGGATTGTCTCGAAACGTGACTGAGCTGCATCTGTTGCCCAGTTAGCTGTAGCAACTACTGCCTTCTCTGTCTGACCTGAAGGACAAACGATTGTGCCGTTGTCAAGGTAAGGCTGAAGGATGCTCATAGCACCATCAAAGAAGAAGTTGATGTTGTTGTCACCGGGATCACCTGTGATGAACTCCATGTTGAACTTCTTGCCGTTAGCATTCTTGAGATCAAGAGCTGCCTCGATGAACTCGCCCTGCTTTGTACCAACAAGCCAGTTATCAAATGTTGCATAGTAGGAAACTGCATCGCTGTTCATGATAAGACGATCGTATGCGATAACCTTAACGCCTTTTTCCTTAGCCTGTGCAAGAACAGTACCAAGTGCATCACCATCGATAGCTGCAATAACAAGTACCTTGCATCCGTTAGCAATCATGTTCTCGATCTGCTTAACCTGCTCCTGGATGTCGTTAGCGCCGTACTGAAGGTCTACTGTGTAGCCGGCCTTCTCAAGCTCTGACTTCATGTTGTCTCCATCCTGATTCCATCTCTGAAGATCCTTTGTAGGCATTGCTACACCAACGAGCTTGGAATCATCCTTCTTTGCTGCGCCGCTTGCCTGGCCGCATGCTGCAAGTGAAAGAACAAGTACAAGTGCCAGAACAACTGCTAAAAACTTTTTCATAAACTTTCTCCTTTCTTTTTAACGCTAAGAAGCGCTATACATGACGGCTGACTTCGTGTTATTCAAAATCCGCCGCTTTGAACATTCTACCATAATTGTTTTTGTAACACAACCTTTTTGCCATAAAAATGACATAATTTGTAAGCATAATTTTTACTTTTTTGTCAGTTTTACCGTAAAAATATTGCTCATTTCGTCACATCCTTACTGTAAAACGTTTCGCCCCGCACGTCCTGAAAACAGCGGGGCGAACACTATCCATTATACTGCTGCAATTCAGCTATGCTATCGGTCCGGGAATGGGATCAAAGCCGCGCTGGTTACCGTAGAAATCCGAATCAAATACAATCGGTTTTCCGTCCGGTTCCTCGAATTTTTCCTCAGGTTCAAATGCTTCGCCGAGTGTCGCGGTCGTAATGAGTCTCGAATGAATACCGGCTTCCGTCAGAACATCGCGGATATCTGTTTTAATGGAAGCACCGCCGGGCTCTTCGATGAGTTCAAGCGTAATCTTCGCCTGCATGTCAATGACAGCATCCTTTTCCCTGCTCATCGGCTTTGCACCGTTAAAGTAGACATTGCCTGATGCCCACACGGGAAGCTTTTCATAATACCGGTCACTTGCCGGCGATCCCATACCGCAGTAGCCTTCGAACATCGAACAGTACTCCTGCTCTGTCGGGAAGCTCTCATAAGGAACAGTTCCGCATACAAGGTT
>JAZLIL010000023.1:0-20130 GCA_045617405.1 Lachnospiraceae bacterium
CAGCTTTCCGCCTGTGGGCGGTGTCAGCTGCAGGATAGTCTTTCCAAGTGTTGACTTGCCGCAGCCCGATTCACCGACAACGCCGAGCGTCTCGCCTTCGTCCATTGTAAGGCTGACGTCATCGACCGCATGGAGCATTCCGTCGGGAACCATGAAATACTTCTTTAAATGATCTACTTCAAGAAGATGTCCGCTCATGCCTGCACCTCCTTATTAAGCATTTTGTCAATGTCTTCCTGCTTCATAAACTTTACGCACTTAACGAGGTGACCGGGCTCAATCTCAACGATAGCGGGATCCACCTTCTCACATGCTTCGCACTTGGCAGTACAGCGCTCGCAGAACGAGCAGTTTGTCGGAAGATCCATAGGGTCCGTAACAAGACCTTCGATTGAATTCAGCCTGTCAACATCCTTGTCAAGACTGGGAAGCGCATTGAAAAGTGCAAGTGTATAGGGATGAACGGGATTGTTGAAGATGTGTTCAACAGTTCCGTACTCTACAACCTCACCTGCATAGATGACCGCAACCTTGTCGCAGCTCTCCGCTACAACACCGAGGTCATGGGTAATCATGAGTGTTGCTGTCTTGAACTTCTCGGAAAGCTCCTTCATCAGTTCAAGAACCTGCGCCTGGATAGTAACATCAAGCGCCGTTGTAGGCTCATCGGCAATAAGCAGCTTAGGATTGCAGGCAAGCGCCATTGCAATTACGATTCTCTGCTTCATACCTCCTGAGAACTGGTGAGGATACTCCTTATAACGGTTTCTGTGAATTCCGACAAGCTCCATCATCTCGATGGCACGGTTCTTCGCCTCCTCCTTGGAAACGTCGTTGTGAAGACGAACAACTTCGGCGATCTGATCGCCTACGTACATAACAGGGTTGAGCGCTGACATGGGATCCTGGAAAATCATGCCCATGACATCACCGCGAAGATTTCTCATCCTCTTGTTGTAGCGCTTCTGATCTGCGCGCTTTCTCGAAGTCTCGGCAATGTTCTCACCGTTTAAGAGAATCTCGCCCTGAATAATGTGACCGACCCTGGGAAGAAGCCCCATTACCGTAAGAGCAATGGTTGTCTTTCCTGCGCCTGTCTCGCCGACAAGTCCGAGCGTTTCAGACTCATTGACCGAAAAGCTGATGTTGTTGACTGCCTCGGCTACGCCCTCCTGCGTTTCATAGTGAACCACAAGATTCTTAAGCTCGAGAACAGGAATATTTGAATTTTCCATTTTTTCCTCCTTACTTAAGTCTCGGGTCTAACGCATCTCTCAGACCGTCGCCGAAAAGGTTAAGTGCAAGTACTGTTACCATAATCGCAAGTCCGGGGAACAAAAGAACATAAGGTGCTGTTCTTATCAGTTCCTTTCCTGCTGAAAGCATTGCGCCCCACTCGGGTGTGGGCTCCGTGATACCAAGTCCGATGTAGCTTAAGGATGATACCGTCAGGATTGCCGTCGCAACACTGAAGGTGAAGCTTGTAAGGATGGGACCGATTGCATTCGGGAGCATGTAGCGCACAAGCTGACGCCTGCTGCTCGCACCCATCGCACGCGCCGACTCAATGTAGTCGTTTCGCTTTACCGTCAGAATCGAGGCCCTTACGATTCGCGACCTGGCCGGCATTGTACTTACCGAAATGGCAATTACAAGATTTCTGACACCATTACCAAGAGTTGCCGCTACTGCGATAGCCATCAGCATAGGAGGTATGGACTGGAAAATGTCCATGATTCTCATAATGACATTGTCGCATCCGCCACCGTAGTAAGCTGCAATGGCACCGAGTGTTCCGCCGACTGCAAAGGCAACAATAACGCAGATAAATCCAACGGGAATCGAAATTCTTGTTCCGTAGATCAGACGTGAGAAAATGTCTCGTCCGTACTGATCTGTTCCCATGATGTGATTTCCGCCCGGAGCCTTAAGAATTGCCGTGTAATCCATCTCTTCGAAGGAGTACGGAGCAAGCACAGGCGCAAAAATCGCAATCAGGATAAGAAGTGCGAGAACTATCATGCCGACAAGGGCAAGTCTGTTTCTCTTAAGTCTCTTCCAGGCTTCACGTGCAGGCGATGACTTTACGGTCTTGCCGTGGTGACGACGAAGCTCTTTTGCTTTTTTCTTTTCTATTTTCTCCATAGCAGGAGTGTGCATTTTAGCCATTTCGTCACCCCCCCTACGCTGTAGCGCCGCTCTTAGCAGCCTTTGCCTTCTTCTTTGCTGCCCTCTTGTTGGCTGCCATCTTGTTCTTAGCATTAAACTCGTCCTTGAGTCTCGGATCGATGACCGTGTAAAGAAGGTCCATGATCAACATGACGATACTGAAGGAGATTGCAAGTACGAGAAGACCGCCTTCTACTGCGGGCCAGTTTCTTGCATTGATTGCATTTAACATGTAACGTCCGACACCGTCTACCGAGAAGATTGATTCGGCAATAACAGCACCGCCGAGCGAAACACCGATTGTGTTTCCGACATTTGCAACAACGGGAATAAGGGCGTTACGAAGACCGTGCTTCATAATAACGACTCCGTCCTTCTGTCCCTTTGCCTTTGCTGTTCTGATGTAGTCCTGTCTGATGACCTCGAGCATACTTGATCTTGTGGTTCTTGCAAGATTGCCGACGTTTGCGATACCTATCATCGCAATGGGCATTATCCAGCCTGCAGGACCTGCGTTTGCTGTCGATGCGGGAAGCCATTTCAGCTTAACCGCAAAAACAAGCATCATCATAAGGGCAAACCAAAACTGAGGTACCGACACACCGAATAGTGCCAGCACCATGGAAACATTATCGATTGTCGAATACTGCTTGACGGCAGAAATGACACCAAGCGGTATTGCTATTATAAGAGCAACCAGAACTGACAGAAGTGTCAGCTTGATGGTGTTCGGGAATTTCTGAAGAATCTCTCCGAGAACAGGGCGCTTTGTTGAATATGAAGTACCCAGATCTCCTTTTGTAACAACATCTCTAACATATCTTGCGTAGCGGACAGGGAACGGATCGTTTAATCCGAGTTCCTCTCTCGTCTGCTCTCTCAGTTCTTCGGGAGCATCAATGCCGACAATCTGATCGACAGGATCACCGGGTGCGATTGCACTCAGAGCGAACACAATCAGAAGTACTCCTAAAAGAACCGGAATCATCCATAGAAATCTTTTGACAATATATCTTAACATGGCACACTCCGTAAAATTGAGACCGACTGCGGATTTGCGAAATCCTTACTGCCGGCTCTCATTCGTGTAAGGTGTTAAACAGGCGGGAGAGCTTCCCCCGCCTGTAAAGTTTTCGGGCAATCTCCGGGGCAAAGGCCCCGGAGTAAATTGTGACCGGAAATAGTTTTAATTACTTAACGTAGCACTTTGAAACATCGATATCACCGAACTCTGTAAGCTTGATGTTTGCAATGTTTGAATCAGCGATACAAATCTTGTTAGGTGAGTAAAGAGGAATAGCGGGTGCATTCTCGTTGATGATGTCAGCAATCTGCTTGTAAAGTGCAAGGTTAGCTGCTTCATCCATCTCAACCTTAGCCTGGTCAATCAGAGTGTCAAGCTCTGCGGGGCCTGTCCAGCCTGTACCACCACGAACAGCCTTGAAGCCTACTCTGTGGTCGAAGTACTTAACCTGAACTGCGGGATCGGGGTTGGAGCTGTTTACGATCTCAGCCTGGAAATCACCTGCTGAAAGGAGATCGTAGAATGCTGCTGATGCTGTGGGAACGATTTCGATTGTGATACCGATCTCAGCGAGCTGCTGCTGAATAAGTGTTGCATAAGCATCGAATGAAGCACCTTCCATGATAAGAAGCTGTGCGCTGCATCCGTTAGGATATCCTGACTCGCTCATGAGCTTCTTGGCTGCTTCAACATTGTAGTTGTAGTAGTTGGGAACTGTGCCGTCGGGTGCGCTGTAACCTGTGTTTGTCTTAGCAAGGAAGCTGTCTGTTGTGTAGCCGTAGCCACCTGCTGCGATTGCAAGGTCTGCATCATAGTTGATTGCCTGAGCAATTGCCTGACGAACCTTTACATCATCGAAAGGAGCCTTTGTACAGTTGAGGTACATTGTTGTACACTGGCTTGTTGCGTAGTTAACGATTGTGAATGCTGAGTTGTCCTGAACAAGTGAAAGCTGGCTTGTTGCGGGATCGAGGCAGATGTTGACATCGCCTGACTCGAGGTTCATAACACGTGCGGATGCATCAGTGATGATCTTGAACTCAACCTCATCGTAGTAAGGCTCTGTGCCCCAGTACTTGTCGTTCTTCTCGAAGAGAATGTACGAACCCTGTGACCACTCCTTAACCTTGTAAGGACCTGTACCGCAGGTAGGAAGAAGGTTCTGGCTCTCAAGATCTCCGCCGGGAACTGCTGCTTCTACAATCATACCGAGGGGAATGTTTGAAAGGTTGAAAAGAACGTAGGGATCGGGTGCGTTTGTAGCTACGATAACGTGTGTATCATCCTCTGCCTTGCACTCATCAACATTGAAACCGCCGTAGTAGTTAGCGAGCATACCTGACTCAACGCCTGTCTTGATGGTGTAAACAACATCGCTTGCAGTGAACTTTGAAACGCCGTCATGAGCTACAACGTCGTCACGAAGTGTGAATCTGAAGTGAGTGTCATCAATCTTCTCCCAGGCTGTTGCAAGCATGGGCTTAACAGATGCGCTGGCTGCATCGTAATCTACAAGACGATCGTAAATAAGGCAGTCAACAGGTCCGTTTGTTGAACCAAACGTAACTGTAAGGTGGCAAAGGCTTGTAGGATCACCCTTGTGAGCAACCTTTAAGATAGCGGGGCCGTCTGCCTTCGGTGCTGCGGGAGCGGGAGCTTCCTCAGCAATGGGCTTTGTCTCAGCCACTGCTGTTGCGGGAGCCTCTTCCTTCTTCTCGGGAGCT
Source organism: Lachnospiraceae bacterium (assembly GCA_045617405.1). GTDB lineage: Bacteria > Bacillota > Clostridia > Lachnospirales > Lachnospiraceae > JAZLIL01. The sequence continues at coordinate 4,918 of JAZLIL010000023.1, forward strand.
GCTGCTTCCTCCTTCTTGGCGCCACAGGCACAAAGGCTCAACGCAAGAACGAGAACGAGAAGGACTGCAAAGATTTTTCTCATTGACTTCATAAAAATTTACCCTCCTTTTGTTTGCTGACCCGTCGCGTGATCCTCTTCTTCACGTGACCGCGACATGATAATACCACACGGGGCGAGTCGCTTTCAACGATTTGGACTGTACATGTGCATATTGCACAAGTATCGTGCGCAATAATGTGCCTATTGCACAAATTGGCGTCACGATACCACCAAATACACACTTAGTGTGTGCATTTGTTCGTTTACATGTTATATTATATGCAAATACACTAAAAAAGAAAGTGTTTTTAGCAAATTTGAACGAATTTTTTCGCATTTTTAATATGTAAATCGCAAAATCAGAAGGAGGACCCATGAGTATTCGTAATTGTGCTCTTTCCTGCAGGGCTTTTGCCGATCTGAAGGATGTTTACGACAACAGAGAAGCTTCAGTAGAGAAGATAAAAGCCGCAGGAAAAAAGATTTTTCTGAAGCTTGGCTCTGATGTTCCCGACGAGCTCATCATCGCCGCGGGAACTGTTCCCGTACAGGTCTGGGCGGATTCATCAAAACCGCTCACCCAGACAGACGTATACCTTGAATACGCTTTTGACCCGATGGTCAGGGCTGCCTTTGAGAGGATTGTCGACGGCACCTGTGCAAAGGAAGCCGACACTCTTGTAATTTCAAACAGCACCGACGTGGTCGTAAGAACATATCTGTATCTTCGCGAGCTCAAGCGCGTGGAACCCGAAAAGCCGGTTCCCGATGTCGAATTCATTGACTGGCTCTTCACAAGGAACAGGATGCATCAGGAGAGAAATGAATTTCTGATTGAGCTTTTCAGGAAGAGACTCGAAGAGATTTCGGGCTGCACCTTAACAGACGAAATGATTGCAGCCGCCGGTAAAATCTGTAACGATAACAGGGCTGCCATCAGAAGGATTGATGCTCTTCGCCGTGAGAAAAGGATTACGGGCTGCGAAGCTCTTGTTATCATAGGAAGTGCTTTCTTCATGGAGCGCGAGGCTCACACCTCTCTTGTAAACGAAATCGCCGATGAAGCCGGAAGCTGGCCCGTACAGGAAGGAATTGAGCTTTTCTACACAGGAAGCAACCAGGAAGACCTCACACTCTACTCAGTTCTTGAAGACACCGGCTTTGTCGTTGTCGGAGAAGACCACGACTGGGGCGACAGATTTGCCTATCGCGATTACAATGCAGGGCTCGCAGCAAACAGAGCGATTGTTGACCGCTATATGCTCCGGGAATACTCAAGCAAAAAAGCCCTCGTTGCAAGAAGAGTCGAAGCTCTCGACAGGGAAGTTGACGAAGCGGGCGCAAAGGCTGTCATCTTCTACACTAACATCTACGAAGAAGCTGCAAGCTGGGATTATCCGAGTCAGCGCAACAGTCTTGAAGCACGCGGAATAAAAACAGTCTGCTTCTCAAAGATGACCTGGCCCTGCAAGCCTAGTGACGAGCTTAAGACAAAGCTTGCAAACCTTTTAAATGAAGTTAAGGAGGTACGATAATGGCTGATGCTCCGAAATCAAAGGCAGTAAAAAAGCTTAAGGCTACCGCTGCTGCTTCCGCTTACCAGAAGCAGTGGTTTATGGATTTGAAAAAGGAAGTGGAGGCAGGCGGCGATTTCGCCTATGTCAACGGCGACGTACCCCTCGAAATCTTCAGAACAATGGATATCCCCTACGTTGCAAACCAGTGGTGGGCAGCAATCTGCGGTGCAAAGCAGATGGGACCCAAGTATTTTGATCTTTTACGTGCCGAAGGCTACAGAGATGACCTCTGTTCCTACTGTGCCACAGCACTCGCCGAGAGCATGGACCCCGACGACCTCAAGGTCGACGAAGAGGGAAAGCCGTTAGGACCCTGGGGCGGACTTCCCCACCCTACAATCACCTGCTCACGTCTCACCTGCGACTGCTTAAGCAAGATCTTCGAGCTGTTCTCTAAGAACCACGGTGCAACCTTCTATCCCATGGAGAACACGGTTGCAAGAAAAATTGAGCCGCTCGACTGGTACAACCACGTCCACAACGAGTGGGAGGATTTCTACGATAAGGACAGACTTGACTCCGCTGTTGAAGAGCTTAAAGAGCTCATCCGTTTCCTTGAAATGAAGACCGGAAGAATGTTTGATATCAACAGGCTTGAAGAAGTCATGAACAATATAAACGAGCAGGAAGGCTACTACCGGAAGACACGTGACCTCATTGCTTCGTGCCATCCCGTTCCCGTTACCGTCGTCGACACAATCAATGCGGTAATGCAGGCACAGTGGCACCGCGGAAGCCGCTGGGCTGCCGACCATGCAAAGTCACTTTACGAAGAAGTAAAGGCCCTGGCCGATGCAAAGGCAGCCGCCGTTCCGAACGAGAAGTACAGACTCATGTGGCTCGGGCGCGGTATCTGGCACGATTTCTCCTTCTATCAGAGATTTGAGGAAAAGTACGGTGCGGTCTTCATATGGACAATGTACCTTGCAATGGGCGCAGATGCCTACATCAGAAACAATATCCACGAGGATCCGCTTCGTGCTCTTGCGGCTCGCTACATCGGAATGGAGGACTTCCTTCACATGCCGCCCTGGAATTCACAGTGGTACATCCAGCAGGCCGAACAGAATGACATCGACGGCATCGTCTACATGGTTCCGGAGAACTGCATGCAGGCCGTAGAGGGCAGCTACTTCATAAAGAAAGCTCTCGAAGACAAAGGCTATCCTGTCCTTATCTTCAAGGCTGACCCCATTGATGCGAGAAAATGGAATGCCGCTTCCATGACAGGTCTTGTCGAGGATTTCATCGAGAACAGAGTTATACCGAACAAAGAAGCAAAGGAAAAGAAATGATTGAGGCTCTGCCGGCTGTATCCGGCAGGGAAAGAGATATGTATTACCGTCTGACAGACGCAATCAATATACTATACACCAGGAGGTACTACTATGGGACACGGTCCGTTATCAGGTTATAAGGTCCTTGATATGACACAGTTTGAATCGGGAACAGTCTGCACGGAGACACTTGCATGGCTCGGTGCGGAGGTTTACAAGGTTGAACGCCCCGTCAAAGGGGAACTCGGCCGCTTCAGTTCACAGGAGCCCGGCATTGACAGCTACGGATTCATTGTCATGAACATGAACAAGCGCTCCATCACCTGCAACGCAAAGAGTGAAGATGGTATCAGGCTTATGAAAGATCTGATCGCAAAATGCGACGTCTACGTAGAAAATATGGGCCCCGGTTCTGCTGACAGGCTCGGCCTTTCATATGAAGAATGCAAAAAGATTAACCCGAAGATAATCTACGCATCGTTAAAGGGCTTTGCTCCGGACGGTCCCTACAGGGATTATCCCGCATTCGATCCCATAGCCACGCACACGGGTGTCATGGTTTCAGCTACAGGTCTCAAGGATCAGCCCATCAAGGCCGGCATCTCGGTTGCCGACTCCGGAACAGGTACAATGCTCGCCCTCTCCATCATCGCCGCACTCCTTCAGAGAGAGCGCGAGGGTGTCGGACAGAGAGTCGATGTCGCAATGCAGGATTTCATGATCGGACTTTCGCGTTCACAGTGGGAGCCCTACTATTCAAACGGATGCGTTCCCCAGAGACGTGTCGGAAACGGAATGCCTCTCGAGGATGTTGCTCCTTCAAACACATATCCCTGCAAGCCCTTCGGTCCCAACGATTACGTTCACATCTACTGTTCGAGACATCCGGGCAGCAGGCAGTGGGACAACCTCTGTGATACCATCGGCCGTCCGGATCTCAAGCAGGATGCCTGCCCCGAGATGTCAACGCCTCACAACCGCTTCTTAAACGTTGAAATGTGCGACGAAGCCATCGCAGCATGGACAAAGCAGCACACGAAGCAGGAAGCGATGGACATTCTCTGCAAGGCGGATGTTCCCGCCGGCGCACTTCTCGACTGCAACGATATCACAAACGATCCGCAGTACTACGAAAGAAACATGATGGTTAAGATCAACCATCCTGAGAGAGGAGAGGTCAGGGTTCCCGGCTTTGCACCGCGTCTCAGTGAAAACAAAATCGACTTCACCTGCAGTCCCGCTCTGGGCGAGGCAAACAGTGATGTCTACGGCGGACTCCTCGGTCTTTCCGATGAAGAGCTCGCAAAGCTCAAGGAAAAAGGTGCTATCTGAGCAGGTACATCTGCATGTGCCAAAAACATATACGTTAGAAAAAGATGGTACCCGTCCGGGAAGGACGGGCACCATCTTTTTCAATTGTCTGAAGCGATATGCTTCCGGCATGCTTTTCTTATACTGCCGGGAAACCGCCTCCCGGCTGATTCATTCATCAAGTTTTGATTTCTTCATATGCTCCTTCAGAATGCGCTCATAATAGAGAACAAGCTGGCAGGAGAAAAGGAGACGCTGCGTGATGCTCCCATCGTCGAGATTAATGCCGCAGATGCTCTTTATTAGCGCAAGCTTGTTGCTGACAGTGTTTCGGTGCATGTAAAGGACACTGGCCGTCTTATGAACGTCACGCCCGCTGATCAGGTACTCATAAAGCACATCGCGGAGCTTTGTCCCGTGCTTGGCATCGTAACGCGAAATCTTTACCACTGCGGGATGGGCAATGTAGAGAATGTCGTTGTTGCCGTAAATCTCAAGGAATCTCTGGGCGCACATATCGATTGCGATGTACATACTGTAGCGGTTGAAGCGGTATACTCTCTTCTCGGGCTCAAGCTTTATAAGGTCTGCGATGTGGCCCGCACGGCGCGTAATCTGGTAGAGGGTGTTGATTCTCGCGAAATCACTCGTTCCGTTTGAGATAACCATATGCATGTCGTGAGCCGCAAGCAGCTCCTCGACTTTTTCCTCCTCGTCAAGATCGCTGTAGGGCTGTTCGGCACAGAACTGAAGCGTGATAATCTGCGGTGTCGCGCTCTTTGCGTAGACAAAGCTGATGCTGTCGGAGATAATGCTGTCAATCTGCTCGGTAATAAAATTCACGGGCGGCGGATCGGCCTGCCGCTTTGCATCGTCGCGATTCGTGATAAGCAGCCTGTAATAGGGTTTTCCTTCGGGAATGAGTCCCTGGAATTCCGCAAGAATCTCCATGTGCGTAACAAGGCGATGGCTCCTGACTCTTGTCCAAAGCTCGCTCACCCGCTTTCTCCTTCCCTCCGGAGTACTGACGGGCGAAGCTGCCGCACCGTCGGACACGACTGTCCTTACGATGTTGCCGCGCATGAAATCGAACAGCCTGTTAAAGATGATGCCGCTGTTCAGTCTGACTCCCACGATAATGGCATTCTCAATCCCGCGAAGCGGATCGAGATCTTCTTTGTTTTCGATGGTTGCCACAATGATGCAGGTTCCCGGATCAACCTTGCATTCATGTGCAAGCATCGCAATCCTGCTCTTGTGGGCAATGTAGACATAGTCATTGATAAGCCTTCCCGGCTCCTCAACAAATTTCAGGCCGGCATTTACAATAATCTCCGTGTCGCCGCCGATAATCTCAACCGTGTCGCTCTCAACCAGTTTAAGGATATAATCGAGATACTTCATGGCACCTCCTATTTGCAGATGAGTCCAAAGCTTCTGATGACGTCCTTTCGTTCCTGCATCTCCTGCTCCTCGGGCACGCGGCTTGAGAAATCCTTCTGAACCATTTCAAGCTGCTCTGCCTTGCTCTCACCGAGGTTGTGGTACGGGAGCAGATCGACCCTTCTGCATCTGGCGATCATCGTGCTGACAAATTCACCGATGGCAAGAATGTTCTCGAGTGAATCGTTGTACCTCGGTATCACGGGTACTCTCACGATGATCTCACAGTTTAATTCATCATTTATCCTGATCAGATTCTCGCGGATCAGTTCGTTTCGCTGCCCGGTAAAACGCCGGTGCAGCTCACTGTCCATCTGTTTAATATCATACAACACATAGTCCGCCAACTCAAGGATTGGTTTCATAACATCCCATGCAACGAATCCGCACGTCTCGACGCATGTTCCGATTCCCGCATTTTTACAAAGCTTCAGAAGCGCTGCCGTAAACTTCGGATGTGCGAGAGCTTCTCCGCCTGTCACCGTCAGTCCGCCTTCTTTGCCGTAGAAAAGAACATCGGCGGCTACTTCGTCAAACATCTCACCTGCCGTAGTAACATAGCCCGAGATTTCTCTTGCCTCCGGCTTGCAAACCTTCACGCACGCGCCGCAGCCTGTACAGAGCTCCCTTACGGTCCTGACTCCTTCAAGTCCGTTCGGAATAACGGCTCCCGAAGGACATACCGCCATACAGGCTCCGCAGTTGACGCATTTGTCAAGTCTGTACATGAGCTGAGGGAAGCGCTCCTGCGATTCGGGATTCGCGCACCACCTGCAGCGGAGCGGACACCCCTTTATGAACACATCCGTCCTGATTCCGGGACCGTCGTGAATGCAGTAGTGCGCCACGTTGAACACCGTTCCCGTCACATTCCTGAGTTCCTCTTCACTGTACTCTTCAAGCATTTTCTCAATTTCGTTCACGATACCCCGTTCCTCCTCACTCGCATTTCCCGCTAAGGAAAGGCGGCTGATATGCAGATGAAAACTTTTCTGATCCGTACACTGTCCAGGTGATTCAGTTTGTGAACAAGCAACCGGGTCCGGTTAATTAAAACTGAAGCACCAGGCTATAGTATGACTGAGTTTCAGCATGTTTTCCAGTTTTGAAAGGATGTTTGTGCAAAGATGTACAAATATCGATTACATTTTGTGCGTTTTTACCAAACCTGTTGACGGTAAGGCGACTTTGCTTGAAGCATACAGTTGTAGAATAGTATTCTCATATCATGAAAATGCGTTTTTTGTGATTGATTTTTTCGCAGAAGCAGTATTTCATTCACTTTGGGAGGAGGTATTTACACAAATGAGTATGACCGATCGTGTTAAACGCATGAAGGAAAGTCTCAGGGTTAACAAGTATCCGCTCTGTGTCGAGCTGTTCAGACTTGCGAACGAATCTCTTGAAGAGACAGCCGGTGAGCCTATGATCTTAAGACGTTCAAAGCTTCATGCAAACATTCTGGACAACATTACAGTCTTTATCGAGCCCGACGATCTGTTATGCGGCAGTGGTGCTTCAAAACCCTTCGGCCTTGAGATGCAGTACGAGTACGGTGTTTGGACAAAGGATGAGGTAGAGAGCTTAAAGAGCGAGATCTACACCATCACACCCGAAGACGAGGAAGAGCTTTACAGACTCAACGAGCGTTTTGCGGGAAACACCGCAAACAGTAACCTGATGAACGAAATGGGCAAGTCGCTCGGTGACAACGATCGTCTCTGGCCCTTCATGAAGTCAGGCACTATCCTTCCGCCCTGGAAGGACAAGCACGGCGGCTCAGGCGGCGGATTTGCAATGTCAGGCTACGGTCTCGGACCCGGCTTCGCACTTGTGTGCGTTGACTACGCAAAGATCCTGAACGAAGGTGCAAAGAGCATCATCAACGAGGCAAAAGAATGCCTTGCCAACATCAGATACGAAGAACCCGACATCGTTGAAAAGCGTTCCTACTGGGAAGGCGTTATCATCGTTTTCGAGGCGTGGGTACGCTTCGCAAACAGGTATGCCGACCTTGCCGAGAAGATGGCCGCAGAAGAGAAGGACAAAAAGAGAGCTGCCGAATTAAAGGAAATCGCAAGAATCTGCCGTAAGGTTCCCTATGAGCCCGCAGAGACCTTCAGAGAAGCCCTTCAGGCATTCTGGTTTACTTTCCTTATGGTTTGCCCGAGCCCCGTTTCAACCGCAGGACGTTTTGACCAGTACATGTATCCCTTCTACAAGAACGACATCGAGAAGGGCATCATCACCGACGCTGAGGTTCTTGAACTCCTTGAGATCATGCGCTTAAAGGTCATGAAGATCAACAGAGTATCCGGAAAGGCCAACAGAGCGAAGAACGCCGGTATGGCAAAGTGGTACAACTGGACAATCGGCGGCGTAAAAGAGGACGGCTCCGATGCTTCAAACGAACTGACCTATCTGCTCCTCGATGCAGCAATCGAGACACACGTGCCTCATCACACACTTACACTTCGTGTTCACAAGAACACACCCGAGAAGCTGCTCATCAAGGCTCTCGAATGTGTGAAGACAGGTCTTGGTATGCCTGCATTTGTAGGTGACGAAAGCTTCATCAACTTCTTCACATCGCAGAGCGAGAAGAACAGGCTCCCCGTAGAAGTTGCACGTGACTGGGTCTGCACAGGCTGTGTTGACGGAAACATCCCCTTCACGACAAGAACCCAGTGCGCAGTTTTCTTCATCATTCCTCAGGCTATGGACATCGCACTTCACAACGGCTACTGCCGCTTCTCAAAAGAGATGGTCGGCAAAGAAGTCGGTGATGTCAAGAAGATGCAGACATTCGAAGAGATCCGGGATGCCGTTTTCGATGAGATCCGTTACCTCATGCGCATGGCAAATGAGCGTATCAATGTCGAGATGATTGCAGAGCGCGATCTGTTCCCCGATGTTTTCAGATCGAGTCTTATGAAGGACGGCGTCAAGGCAGGTCGTGACATGTTCAGCCGCCGCTTTGATTTCGAAAACGGTGCTGTTCTCGGTGCTGTCGGTGCCGTTAATGCCGGCAACGGACTCTACGCTATAAAGAAGCTCATCTTCGATGAGAAGAAGTACACAATGGATCAGCTCATGGAAGCTCTCGATGCCGACTGGAACGGCTTCGAAGAGATGAGAGCCGATTTCAAGGCTCAGCCTAAGTACGGCAACAACAACAAAGAGGTCGATGAGTTTGTAGCTATGATGTACAAGCTTCACGCTGACACCTGCTACGATCTTCCCTGCGTATACGGCGATTCACTCAAGCCCAACGCAATCTCAATCTCGGCTCACCAGCCCGGCGGTCTTGTTACCGGAGCTACTCCCGACGGACGTAAGGGCGGAGAGATTCTTGCCGATGCATCAATGTCACCCGATCACGGAACCGACACTCACGGTCCTCTCGCTGTATTCCAGAGCGCTATGAGGATCAACCAGGACGGCTACCAGGGAACACTGATGAACATGAAGTTCCACCCTTCGGCTCTTAAGACCGAAGAGGATCTCGGAAAGCTCGGTTCGCTCATCAAGACTTACCTGACAAACGGCGGAAAGCACATTCAGTTCAATGTCGTTAACAAGGAAGAAATGATTGACGCCAAGGAAAATCCCGACGAGCATCCTGAGCTGATTGTCCGTGTTGCAGGCTACAGTGCTTACTTTACAAGACTGACGGCAGGCATCCAGGACGAGGTTATCGAAAGAATGTCTCATGACATTTAAATATCTATGTAAACCATGGGGGTTTTATAAAAAAACAGGAGGAGAAAAAACATGGCTTTAACATTATGTATCGTTGCTATCGTCGTAGCAATCGTTGTTGGCTGGAAGTGGAAGTTCAACACAGGTATCCTGGCTCTTGCTCTCGCTTTCATCATCGGAAACCTTGTTATGGGAATCAAGATTAACACAATCATCGGATTCTTCCCCACAACAATCGTTTTCTACCTTATTTCAATCTCTCTGTTCTTCAATTACGCAACAGAGAATGGCACAATGACTGTTCTCGGTCAGAAGCTGCTCTACGCTCTCGGCGGAAATGCTAAGCTCGTTCCCATCGCTATCGCAATCGTTTCCGCAATCGTAGGCGGTCTCGGTGCCGGCGCTTCAACACCCGCTATCGTTGGTCCTTTCGCTTTCGTTATGGCTTTCTCAGCAGGCGTTGATCCCATGCTCACAGCTATTGCAATTGCATACGGCAACCTCATCGGTTCCAACAACCCGTTCAACGGCTACGGCGGAATCATCGGTGTAAACCTTGTTGTTGAAAACGGCGTTGAGCAGTCAGTTGCTCTTCAGACCGGTATCTACACATGGATTAACAGCTGTATCATCACCATCATCACCATCGTATTCTTCTACTTCGTTCGCAAGGGTTACAAGGCAGAGAAGGTTACCGTTCAGGAAGCTCCCAAGTTCAACCCCGTTCAGAAGAAGACCTGGTACATCGTTCTTGCAGCATTCGCACTTATGATCGTTCCCGCTATCCTCGGAACATACATCAAGACTCCTGCTATGGCACTTATCTCCGGATTCTGCCAGCCTCAGGTTATCATGATCATCGGTGCATTCCTTTGTGCAGTTCTTAAGCTTGGCGATGAGAAGACTATCATTAAGAAGATCCCTGTAAGCACCATCGTTATGATTATCGGTGTTTACACACTTATCAAGGTTGCTGCAGAGGCAGGTCTTATCGATGCTATCAGCAATGCACTTGCTTCTTCAATCCCGAAAGCTCTCGTTCCTGGTGCTCTTGTACTGTTCGCTGCATTCCTCAGCTTCTTCTCAAGCTGTACATCAACGGTTATGCCGCTTATGTATCCGCTTGTTCCCGGTCTTGCAGCTGCTCTCAGCCTCAACCCCGTTGCGCTTTACACATGTATCTTCTTCGGCGGTCTTGCAACAGCATGTTCACCGTTCTCAACAGGTGGTGCAATCTGTATCGCTGCTTGCCCCGACAACACAGTAAAGGAAGATCTTTCAAACAAGATGATTGCTGCGGCAGTTATTATCCCCATTATCACAATCATCTTCGCAGAGGTTGGTCTGTTCAACATTTTCTCAGTTTGATCGTATAACGACGTTCAATTAAACTGACTTCAAAACCCTCAACTACATATATAATTGCACAAAGCGAGCCGGGCAATGCCCGGCTCGCTTTTTCTCTGCTCTAATACGAACGGTGACAGACCAGGGTGTCCTACCCTGTTAATAGCGGCGCGGTCTGTCATACCGGTAATCTTCGCAGTAATAATCGCCCCAACAATCATCATGACAGTCATCACCGCAGTAATAATCGCCCCAACAATCATCATGACAGTCATCTTCTTCATACCAGTAGTTCCAGCTGTTTTCAAAGTCCCAGTCATCCCAGCCGTAATCGTCCCACATGCTGTCATCGTAGTATTCGCCGGCGTAATCCCATTCATTCCAGTCATAATCGTCTTCGTAGTAATCCCAGCCGTCCCAGTGGTCATCCCAGTATTCATGGTCTGAGCTTACGTCTGCCCCGCTTGAATTTACAAACTTCCCGAGCCACTCTATATAATCGCTGTCCAGACCGATGTTTGAAAAGATCTGCCTCATGCTCCTGTAATAGTCGGAATCTCCATAGGGAAGAGAAACCGCGATTCCCGTTAAACCGGCATCGCTTTTTGTACTTCTCACGTAAACAAGTGCAGCATTTATTGCAGAAGACAGTGCATCGGATTTCTCGGAATCGATGGAAGAAGCCACCTCCATGATGTCGGTAATGTAGTACTCTGCCATGGATGTCTCATCAACTTCGTAAGAATCACCATATCCGTAGTAATCCCAGTTCCAGCCGCCGTGGTTCCCTTTCTCCGCCATTGCCGGCAGAACTCTTCCGCCGATGCTTCGTCTTACCTTTCTGCTGTAATTCTTTCCGAGCAAGGTGTTTTCGTTGTCATAAGCAAAATCTGTCCAGGCTGTATATAGAACCTTAAGCATGGACATATCAATTACAGCCATAATCGAGCGGTCCCCGAATTCGGTATCCCTTTCGTTAGCCAAAACCATGTCATCGGAAATAATCCTTCCCAGTTCCTCTGTCGGTATGGACGGGTTTTCATACAGCTTTTTCACCCAGTTGGTGTAATTCCACCCGAGACCGGATTCGAAATCTTCCGAAAGCACCATGTAATCACAGTAGTCGTAAAAGGCGCAGCATACCTCAAGACAGCTCATGAGACAGCAGTCCATGCCTACAAAATCGAAGTATACTCCGGCTGCCTTCAGGGCTCTTTGCATTTCATCTATGGTAAGGGCAGCGTTTTCATCTCGCACCCATTCATCATAACCAAAACCGTAAACCGGTCCGCCGCCGTGGTCCCAGAAGTGGAGAATGTATCTGTCCGCCGGATAGTTCTGTACACCCCAGATGATAAAATCACGCAGCGATTCCTCTGCCGTACAGTCAAGCTGTCCCAGATCGTCCTTTACAAGAGAAAGACCTTCACCGTTAACCTTGTAAATCTGGCTGCGGTCAGATGCTATTCCGTACCTTGCGCTCCAGTTCCTTGTTCCGAGCGTCTCCACAAGAATGTTTACCCTGTCGGAAGAACCGGCGGCAACAATCTCGGAAAGATCCGTGCTCGCCTCGCCGTCATCGCTTTCAAGATTGGAACCGTTCATGTAAACAAGAACAGTAACCGTGTCGGTTCCGTCTCCTTTCAGCTGCACCTGCGCATTTCTTACCGCGCCGTCCCCGAGATTATCCCTGATATCGATAGCGGTCGGCACGATGTCACCTGAGCCCACACCTTCCCTGTTCTTGTTTTTCTCTGTCTCTTCTTCTGTAGTACCTGCTTCTTCTACGTTTGCATCATCCTCAAAAAGAGAGCATGCCGTAAGCAAAAACAGCATGAACACAACCATCACAAAAGCAAGAAGTCTCTTAATATACCGAATAATACTCTTTTCCATGTTCTTTCTTTCTCTGTTTATGATACGGTTCGGTTTATCTCACTTACGTAATCCGCAAAATTCTGCAGACTTGCTATTGCAATGTCTGCAGAGTTACTCCAACTTCAATTTTGTCTCTTTTAAGTATGTCAATGCGATTCGCAATCCGCTTCGCTGCCTGCTCACAAGTGAAATCAAGGGAATGCGGTGGCCAAAGTTATTCATCAATAAACGAAAAACCTGCTTTTTCCAATTCTTACATGATTACATCTATCACAATGTGCTTTTCTTCCGGTTCGCCTCCGCTAATTGCCATCAGGTAGTCACAGGCAACCCGGAGCAGCTTTTCGCCCTCTGAAACGATGAGCCTTACAGTATCGATTTCAAGAGTCATGTCGCCGGCAAAGGTCGTGTAGATGCACGAGGTCTTCCTGCCGACTTCAAACCGCATAGGGCTTCCCATACCTTCACGTGCTATCGAAAGCTCGTCCGGGGCAAGCCTGAGTGTGCTCTTCACGGGCGGTTCGCCGCTTGCAATTACTTCATCGTAAAAGACAACATATCTGTCATCCTTTTTAAAAAGGCGGCCGCGGTATTCCGAAGCAATTGTGTCATCGCCCGTTAGACCCCGCAGCCGTATTGTAATCTCTTTTTTCATTGTACATCCTTTACCGGCTTTTTTGTGCCGTTCGGTTTTCATATCCGAAAACTCAAAGAAAAACCGGTACTGTCTACCTCTTGAAAGCAGACATAATCAGCTTGTCGATAAGTTCTTTCTTCGGAAGGCCCGCTGCCTCGCAAAGCGACGGATACATGCTGATCGCTGTAAATCCGGGCATCGAGTTGAGTTCGTTGAAGATTACGCGGTTTGTGCCTTTCTCAAGGAAGAAATCAACTCTTGAAAGCGAGAAGCCGTCTACGGCCTTAAAAATCTCGATGGCGTCACGGCGGATCTCCTCCGCCTTACCTTCAGGAAGTTCGGGATTGATTACGGTGTCGCTGTCGGGGTTATTGTACTTTGCATCGTAGGTGTAGAATGTGTCTGCCGCAAGAATCTCGCCGACGCCCGAAGCCATCGGTACACCTGCCGAGAACACGGCACACTCGAGCTCACGTCCGATGATGGTCTCTTCCACGAGAATCTTTGAATCAACCTCTGCTGCCTCGACAAGGGCTTTCTTCAGTTCTGCCCTGTTCGAAGCCTTGTTTACTCCGCACGACGAGCCTGCGTTTGACGGCTTAACAAAAACAGGATAATCAAGGGCCGCCTCAACACGTGAGCACACAACCTCCACATCGGAAAGCTCGCGCTTGTAAACGGGAACATACTTCGCCTGGGCAATTCCGAGCGGCTCGACAAGGACCTTGGTAACGAGCTTATCCATTGTTACCGAGGATGAAAGAATACCGCATCCGACATACGGAATACCTGCAAGCGTGAAAAGACCCTGGATTGATCCGTCCTCGCCGTTCTTACCGTGAAGGACAGGGAACACAACATCGATACTGATGAGCTCCGTCGTTCCGTCTGCGCGGATAATCAGGATGCCCTTATGCTCCGTGTCCGGAGAAATGATAGCCTTTGCTGTTCCGTTAACCCATGAACCGTCCTCAATGCTTCCGACAGATTTTGTGAGGAGCCACCTTCCGTCCTTTGTTATTCCGATAAGGACAGTCTCGTACTTCTCGCCATCCATTCCCGAAATAACATTAACAGCACTTTTACATGATACTTCGTGTTCCGTTGAAACGCCGCCGAAGATGACGGCTACAGTCCTTTTGCTCATAATTTTCTCCATTCCGCGGGTACGCCGCAGCGCTGACAGTGAGGAAAGCCCTGCTCTCTTTCGCACTAACCCTCCCTCAAAAATGTACTACGAAACCACTTAAAATACAACCCTCTTGATTAAGGTCGCCCGTTTGGATTATAATGTTCTGTGGGTTTGTGATCACTTATGGGATCATGAAAAATCGAGATGCCGGGCATCGCTTGGGCTTTAGGAATCCGTGCTATCGCGAAAACAGGCAGGCAATATAATCCGGTTAATATAAGCTTAAGCACCGGCGGTGTTCAGTGACTTTTACAGGTATTTTGGAGACCTTATGCAGACGATTGACATAAAAGCTTATGCGAAAATAAATCTTGCCCTTGATGTTGTCGGAACAAGACCGGACGGGTACCACGAGGTGAGGATGATTATGCAGACCATCAACCTCTATGACAGACTCAAACTCGGTCTTTTATCACAGCCGGGAATCACTGTAAGGAGCAATCTGAGCTTTCTGCCAAGCGACGAAGGAAATCTCGCTTACCGTGCCGCAAAACTCTTCCTTGAAGAGACGGGATGCAAATCAGGTGTTCATATAAACCTCACCAAGAAGATCCCCGTTGCTGCAGGAATGGCCGGCGGCAGCTCTGATGCGGCAGCTGTTCTGATAGGGCTCAACGAGCTTTTTTCAACGGGACTTTCAAAGAAGCAGCTCTCGGAACTCGGTGTCAGAATAGGTGCGGACGTTCCCTTCTGTATTCTTGGCGGAACCGCTCTAGCAGAAGGTATCGGCGAAAAGCTGACGCCCCTCCGGCCAATTACAAAGGGCTTCTGCCTGATCGTTAATCCGCTGTTTTCTGTTTCCACGCCA
>JAZLIL010000024.1:0-3393 GCA_045617405.1 Lachnospiraceae bacterium
CTTCATCAATTACATCTGCAAGAATGGTTGCCAGACTGTCCTGAAGTTCATCCGGCTCCGCATAACCAAGGCTTGCTGTCAGGCTTCCCTGAGGATCTGCGTCTATCAGCAGAACCCGCTTGCCTTCCATTGCCAGACCGATACCGAGATTTACCGTCGTGGTGGTCTTACCCACGCCACCTTTCAGGGGTGTTTGTCAAGTACTCTAAAATTATCTTCGAAAAAAAGTCACATTTTCAAGGTGTTGGCCTCGTTCAAAATGTGATTTTTCAGCAGTTCTTCTGCCGTTGCTTTCGCCTTTTCAGGCAAGTGGGAAAACACTCCGTAGAAGACGTTGGCGCTTTGATAAAGGTGAAACCCGATGCAATCAGCGCCGGGCCTCTCTTTCTGTATTACCTTTTCTTCAGTTGGCATTCTCATCCTCCTCGTCATTGATATTTACTGCCTGAAAAAAGGAGGGATCGAAAAACGCTTTTCGATGCGCCTCCCATGTTTTCATGCATTCCTTCATAGCCTCCCGGCACGCATCACAGCGCCTGCAGTTTGCGTTTAGAAGATCTGCTTGATGCAGCATCAGTCTGCATTCTTCCAAGCACCGGTATGCGTTCCAGTAATCTATCGGAGGATGCTCGATGAGCATCTCCCCGTCAATCATTTTTCTAATTACCGTCGATTTGGGCAGGCCAGACCGTTCGACTAAAGCGTTCAGCTTTTTGTTATCACGATCATCCAACCTGACCTCAAGACGGTGTGTGTGGTATCTCATATTGCCTCCTTCGTTTACAATGCGGGGTTTGGGGCGGAGCACCAAAAGTCTGTGTTTGGATGGCATGGCCGTACAAACGCGATGCTTGCTGGTGTGATGCCACGATAAATCGCGGCCCTCCCCAGACCCCGTTTCTCTCTTCAGGTAGTCCTTCTTTCCGTCCTTGTAAACAGCGTTTCAAAGACTATTATTTCTTCTCAACATATAATCTCTTTTCAAAACTCTGTTTACTCGTTTACAAAGTTGGATCAAAAAGGAAGGTCCTCGTCATCAGTCAACTCGATAAAACCGGATAGGGAAGTCTGGCATTCCTTTGAGCCAGCCCTCACCCATGAACGCTGCGTGCCGTATTCGGAGAACCGGTGAACCGGCCCTTCCGTCCAGCCGGTGATGCAAGTGTTCATGATCTCGCAGATTTCGTTGGTTTCCCATCTCTTAGGATTGTCAAATTGATGTTTCAGGGCCTCCTTGTAAATCATCTGAGAGCAGACATATTCCTGCCTTGTCTCATCAAGCCAGCTCTGAATCAGTCCTTCCTTGGGATCCTCTTCCATAAAGTCCTTTCTCAGCTCGTCCAGAACCTTTTCGTTTTCCTTACTGAAATGAAGGCTGTAATCTCCCTTTCGGTAGAGCACCATGGCCTCTGCCCACAGCTGATCGATATATGCCCTCGATGCCTCCTCATCGTCAAGAATGTGGACCTCAGCTTGTTCGGGATCAGTGTCGATTGGAATGAACCGTCTGTTGCCGGTACGGTCAAACGGAAGGAATCTTCGCTTGTTCGTCGTGCCGCAGAAAACGCACTGTCTCGGTCTGTCCTCCGGATGAACCTCATAGGGTACTTTGTAGGTGTCCTTCTGGCGAGAAATAAAGGCCTTCAGCTCCTCGTTACTTTTCGCATTGACAACAGTAATCATCTCCGACATTTCAATGATCAGATGACCTTGAATCTTTCGGAAGATGTTATCGTCATCCAGTCTGCGGATATCGTCCGTAAACCACACATCATTCATGGCAAGCATCCTGAAGAAGGTCGAGTTCCCTGCACCTTGTTTACCGACAACGCATAGCATATAGTCGGCCTTGCAGCCGGGTGAAAAGACTCTGTGGATGGCCTCAAGCATGAACGTTTTCAAACATTCATAGGTCAAATCCGAAGTATCCGCTCCAAGGAAATGCCGCAGAGCATAGCGAATGCGTTCCGTTCCATCCCATACAAGGGAATCGAGCTTGTCACGAATCGGGTGGTAGTTGTTTTCATTGGCCACGATGCCGATGGCAGCGTTGATACACTTTTCACTTGTCAGGTGGTAGTTCCTCTCAAGATAGAGTTTGATATACAGCGTGTCCGTATCGGTAATGTGAATACCGGTCCGTTCCCATCCAAGATTTCTGACGATATCCACCATGCCGGTCAATAGATTCAGCCTGATTGCTCCGGTGAAGAACGGATCCTCCTGAAGAGCAGTCAGACAGTTTCCAATGCTTTGTTTCGGCTGGCCCTTGTCTGTCTTTTCAAGCTTTTCGTATATCTCAAGCACCGGAGAAGCATTGTTCTCGCAAAGGGCCTTAACATACTCCTCAGCTTCGGCCCTTAGCTGCGGAGGCAGATTTTGAATTGACTTTCCGATTTTCCTCACCTCTTTTCGATTGATATTTCGGGCATTCAATAATCACCGCACGGAAGCTCTGCTTGCAATCGTGAGCGCAGCGTTTACAGAGCTGGTTGTATGTGATTCTGTTCCGAGCATTGAGAAAGAATGCCCATTCCGTTTTTCTCTTTTTGCTCATCCTCGGCATGAATAAGCACCTCCTCTTTTTCCTCTCTGGCAAGCATGCCAGAGGCGAATTGTCACCTGAAACGCAGAAACGCCCAAGACCACTCCGGACTGTACATTCTCGGGGCGATTTTGGGCGTTTTTCTTCGATTTAAGCCACACTAATGGATCGGGTAGTATCATTTATCCTGTGGCGGCCTTAATCGGTTTCTGTGGGTTCTGGGTAACAAAAAAGGACCCGTCTTTTTACAGATAGATTCTTTTGTCTTACTCAGAAAAGTTTTGTATCTCAGATTGTGCCCTCAAAGAATCGTTGTCACTCCTGTTTTTCATTTGTATTTCTACAATCTCATGCTATAATGTCTCTTGAAATCACAATCTGTGATTTCAAGTTTACAGCAGAAAGGGCGAGAATATGCCGACTAATAACAGCATCACAACCGTCAACGCCGCAGAAACTGCGCTTGTTATGACTGAAGCAGTTGATATACAGAATCTTATATATACCATTCGCGGAAAACAGGTCATGTTGGATGCTGATCTTGCTGTACTGTACCATGTTGAAACAAGGGTTTTGAATCAGGCTGTCAAGAGAAATATTGATAGATTTCCTGAACAATTCCGTTTTCAGTTAACTGCGGAGGAATATTCTGACTTGAAATCACAATTTGTGACTTCAAGCTCTGAAGAAAATAATGGTCACGGCGGACGTCGTACCCTTCCCTACGCTTTTACCGAACAGGGAATTGCCATGCTTTCTGCCGTTCTCAAGAGTGACGTTGCCGTACAAGTAAGCATCAAAATTATGGATGCCTTTATTGAAATGCGTCATTTCATTGCCAGCAACGC
>JAZLIL010000025.1:0-4968 GCA_045617405.1 Lachnospiraceae bacterium
GGAAACTATTGTGATTGCACTGTCGATGGTTGAAATAATCGATGTAAGTGTGTTGTAGTTATCTGCGCTGAACTCAGTGTTCTCTGCAACTTCCCTGAATGATTCAAGGATTGCTGAAAGGTCTACAGTCTCCTCGCCGAACTTCATCTCGCTGGTGTTCATTGCTCCGATATCGAACTCGATGCTCTGGAAGCTGTTTGCACCAACCTGGAAGTTTCCTACTTCTTCGCCTGCGAGTGTGATTCCTTCACCTGCTGCATCCTCAGAAGCAAGAAGCTTCATTGTATTGAACTCTGTCTGAGAAGCGATACGGTCGATCTCCTTCATCAACTGTGAAACTTCAAGGTAGATTGACATACGGTCTTCTGCAACGTTGGTATCATTTGATGCCTGAACGGTAAGCTCTCTCATTCTCTGGAGAATGCTGTGAACTTCATTGAGTGCACCTTCTGCTGTCTGAATAAGTGAAATACCATCCTGAGCATTTGTTGATGCCTGCTCGAGACCTCTGATCTGTCCACGCATCTTCTCGCTGATGGAAAGGCCTGCTGCATCATCTGCTGCTTTGTTGATTCTGTAACCGCTTGATAACTTCTCGGTTGACTTTGAAAGATTTCCTGATGTGATTCCTAACTGTCTGTTAGTGTTGGCTGCTGCCATGTTGTGTTGTACTATCATAATGTTTCCTCCTTGAATTGTATTGTTCAGCGGAATCCTTTCCGCTGTTTG
Organism: Lachnospiraceae bacterium; assembly: GCA_045617405.1. Classification (GTDB taxonomy): domain Bacteria; phylum Bacillota; class Clostridia; order Lachnospirales; family Lachnospiraceae; genus JAZLIL01. The sequence continues at coordinate 730 of JAZLIL010000025.1, forward strand.
CTTCTCCCTCCGGGTCCGTACTCCCTTCCGAAGAATGTAACTTGTTTACAGGTTACCTTTACTTGCTAATAATATCGGCCATGCAAAAAGATTTCTTAACACCATTTGTAAACTTTTTTACAACTTTTCTGACATTTTTCCTCTACTTTCTTTTATCCATAAAGTAGGAATCACCTTCCCTGTGCTTGTCGGTCATCAGCTTGTAGTAGGCTGCTGCCGTCTGCTGCCCTACGCGGAATTCCTTGATTTTCTTTCTTCCTGCACCAAGCTTTATCTCGAAGAGTGTTTTGTTTGAGTTCTCAAGTGTCTCGATTTCAACGCCGGCATCGGTGACCTTCGTGATAATCTTCTGAAGTTCAATGATGCTGTCCCTGAATTCGTCGGGATTCGCGGTAACTTCCTCGCGCACCCTTGTATATACATCCTCAAAGCCGGCATCAAGGTTCTCAATACCCTCGATCAGTTTCCCCTTGTGCTCTACAATAGCATAGAAAGCTTCCTCGTCGAATTCCTCTTCCCTAAGCAGCTCCGTCTGACGTTTTGTCTCACGAATCACGCCGTCAAGCAGCTGAAGCTTCTTCCTCTGCGAGTCTATCAGAATAGAGATATATGTGTTATTATCCATACCGTTTCCTTTCCTTTGAACTTAAAAAGATCCACTTTACTTTTTTCTTGCCGAAGCTTTATTACTCCTGCGTTTCCTTTCCTTTAAACTTGAAAAGATCCTCTTTACTTTTTTCTTGCTGAAGCTTTATTACTCCTGCGTTTCCTTTCTTTTGAACTTAAAAATGGCTGCCGTAGCTTTTCATACGGCAGCCATTCGTAATATGTTACCTGCACGGTTGTAATCATGCTGTTTCAAGTCTGAGCGCTGCTAGCTTTGCCTGCCTGGCGCGCACGGCAGCTTCACCCTGCTTAACCTTATTGATTCTCATTACTTCCTTCCAGGTGTCACGCATAATACGGATGTACTTGAGTGCATCCTCAAGGATTGCCGCATCCTTCTTTACGTTGGCCTCTACGAGCCTTCTGTAAATGTAATCATAAACCAGATCGAAATCCTTTGCAACCGCATACTTGAAATCAAGCGTTGCCCGGAACTCAACAATAATCTTCTGGGCCTTGATCATGTTGTCGCTGGCCTTTTGTATATCATTGTTCTCAAGTGCCCCAAGAGCAATGTTACAGAACTTAACCGCGCCGTCGTAAAGCATCAGCGTGAGTTCGGCGGGCGAAGCCGTCATGATTGTGTTGTTCTTGTAAGCATTTGCTGCATTAGTCATATTAACTACCTCCTGCCTGTTTCGAGGAAATCATTTGCCTAATATATCGGCACCGATTCGAAACAAGCTTATACCCTTACGCCACATTTTCTCTTTTTTCTTACGCCGGACCTTTTGCCCGTTTGATACCTTCCGGCTGCAATACGCTGATTTTCCCGCACTGCCAAACTGCTGCCCGGTTAATAATCCTGCGGTTCAGTCTGCTACCTTCTCTGTACCGCCATGCTTGCAAGCTGATCGACTGCGCTCTGCTGCGACTGCATCTTTGCCATTGCCTTCTCCATTGAGGTGAACTGGCCGTAATAACGGTCCTCGAGGTCCGCAAGCTTGTCTTCCCAGGTCGTGATTTCCTTTTCATAGGTCTCAACCTGAGTCTTCATCTGCTTGTCGTTGTAGAAGGTCATTGCGCTGCTGAGCTTGCTCGATGCCATCTTGTTGTTCATGACCTCGTAGAGCTTGTTCATGATGGCAGAAAGTGCTCTCGCGCTCGTGTCGGGGTCCTCGGCAAGTGAATTTCTCAGAGTGTTTGTCTTGTCGTTGAACTGTGCATCGTCATTATCTCCATAGATATGAAGCTTGCCCCTCTCGCCGTAATCAGCTGTCACAATGCCAAAGGAAGAAAGCGAATACTTCTTTCCGTCAATCTCCACCTCTGAAGAAAGAGCTTCTCTGAAAGCGCTCATCAGGCTGTTAAGTGTATCGTCACGACGCAAAAGTGAATCCTTGATCCTGTTTTCCCAGAGTTCGACCTCCTTATCGGTCATGGCCTCCTTCTCATCGCTTGTCAGCATGTTGTAGTCCTTCGCACTCTTTGCGTCATAGGCCTTTGACATCGAATCCACAAGTTCGTTGTAGCTGTTTATGAACTCTTTAAGCATATCATAGGTGCTCTCTGCATCGGTTGCCACAGTAACTCTAACTGCACTCGATGTCACATCGGTAACGCTGATTGACATTCCGTTGATTGAGAAGCTGCTGCTTGAGCTGACATATTTTGCGCCGTTGAAACGGATTATGCTGTCCGTTCCTCCGAGAACGCTCATCTTACTCTCGTCGCCGCTGTTATTCGCACCGTTCTCAGCGATTTCTCTCGTGATTTCACCGAGTCCGAGTTTCTCGAGGCCTTCACCCTCGCCGTCAATAGCGCTTGAATAGTCTATTTCGATGTTTGCACGAAGAGACGTAACCGCAGCCGATACCGCAGCCTCATTTGCACCGGTGTCGGAAACAAGAGTTTCCGTAAGCGCTGTGACGGCCTTGGCCTTCTCGTCATCCGTTCCGAAGCGAAGTGCGAAAACTGCTGAATCGATTGCGTTCTTCTTGTCGGAATCAAGGTTTTCATAATCATATAAACTGCGCAGAGCTTCTTCGGATGCCTTTATTTCACCGTTCACTGTTCTGTTCGTAATCGTAAACCTGTTTTCGGCACCGCTCGCAGTCGCATTGATGATGAAGCGGCCCTGCTTCTCGTTAAATTCGGCACTTAGTCCCGCACTCTTCAGAAAGCTGACAAAATCGCTTATTGTTGTCTCTTCCGTGATTTCAAGCTTTGATACTTTGTTGTAATTCTTTCCCGAATTGACGATAATCTCAGATCCAAGCTGCATTCCGGTCGATACAAGCGTTGTATCCTTAGCATACTCCTTGTCGGAGATATCAACTCCGGTCACGTACTGCGATGAAGAAACAGCATCCACATCCACCGTGTAGGAGCCGTTTGCCGTTGTGTTCGAAGCAGTTACCTTGACAGCACCCTCATTTGAGCTTGTTGCCTGCTTTGCAAGATACGATCCCTGAAGCTTCAGCTTCGAAACGTGATCAGTGTAGAGTGAATAGATTTTTGTGTTGAGCTCGTCCCACTTCTCCATCTTCCACTCAAGCTTTGTCTTGTTATTCTCAACATTTGTCTTCTTGGAAGACTGAGCCTTCATAAGCTCCTGAACGATTGTATCCGTATCAAGATTGGAAATCATTCCCGTCATTCTTATTGCCATATTCTCACCCGCCTGTCTGTATAATAAACACATGACCGTTCAAAAACGCCATGTTTCCGCGCTCTTTACACCCGTCTATCAAAAAACCCCTGACTTTCACCAGGGGTTAATATAACATTGTTTGTGACCAGAAATCACACCGGCTCGTCTACCATGATACCAACAAGCTCGTAGAGTTTGCTGAGCACGTTGAGTGTCTCCTCAGCGGGATACTCCCTGATGACCTTATCTGTCTCGGTGTCAACGATTGAGATTGAGATCCTGTTGATGTCGTCATGATAGAGGAATCTTGCACTCGTGTGGCTCATCTGCGCCCGCTTGTTTGCATTCTCAAGTGCAGCCTTGATCTGCTCCTGCTGCTTTGCAAGTGTGAGTTCTCCGGAAGCCGCATCCTTCCCGTCCGCGAACTGGAACACCATCGAAGCTGCGGGGTTTGATGCCTGCGAAGCATACGCCTGATTCTGTGCGGATTGCGCTGATGAAGCGCCACTATTTTCCTGACTTAACTGTGAACTCTGACCATTCTTGGGGGCCTGAGCATTTCTTGAATTCTGAACTTCCTTAGATGCCTGAAGATCCGACGGCTTCATCTGCTTAACCTCTTCAGGTCTTATCTGATTAACAGACTGCGAAGCCTGGCTCGCAGCTGAATTTGATGATGAGCTTACGCTCGTAATACCTTCCACTGCCATAATACACCTCCGTGTGAACTGTTTACTATCCGCTTCCTTTTGGACACTCCATGTCCCTTTGTCATCTCTATCGGCAACATTTTACAATTACTTAACCCGATTTTCAAAAAACTTTCTGTTTTCTTCCTTCTTCCAAAGCCTCACTAGTGCATCGTCCTGCAAATAACTACACCAAATAACTTGCCTGAATTTCCTACTGCTTCATCAGAAAAACTTGACGTAGCCCGCTACGCCTGCGTTTTTCTTCTTTGCAGAACGAAAATTCATTCT
>JAZLIL010000026.1:0-5840 GCA_045617405.1 Lachnospiraceae bacterium
AGCCCGCGGAATGCGAAAGGCTGCAAGGATGCGAAAGACTGTAGAAATGTGAAAGCCTGAGGAATGCGAAAGACTGCAGAAATGCGAAGGCCGGCTGGATGCGAAAGACTGCAGAAATGCTAAAGCCTGAGGAACGGAAAAACTGCGGGGAACGGTTTTGATATAACGGAGGAAGAATATGATACTTTGTGTCGATGTCGGAAATACAAATACGAATTTTGCGCTTTTTGAAGGTGAGGATCAGATTGCCCAGTTCAGGGTGACGACAAAAATACCGAGAACATCAGATGAATTCTGTGCACTTATCAGGGAGCTTCTCAGTATGAACGATCTTGATGTCGATATGATTGAAGGCGCCATTGTTGCATCGGTAGTGCCGGGAATCATGTATTCGCTGAATAACGGGATTTATAAAGCCATCGGTGTCGAGGCAATGCAGGTCGGCGCCGGCACAAAGACAGGCATAAGAATCAGCCTTCCGAATCCCAGAGAGATGGGTGCAGGCAGGATCGTTGATGCTGTGGCGGCACTCGAGATCTACGGCGGACCTGTTATGGTGATTGATTTTGGAACGGCGACGACATACGATCTGATCCTTGCCGACGGAACGTTTGTAACAGGCATTACAAGCCCCGGTATCGGGATAAGTGCCAATGCACTCTGGAACGATACTGCGAAGCTTCCTGAGATTGAGATCGTAATGCCGGATTCGATCATTGTAAAGGACACCGTGAGCAGTATGCAGGCCGGTCTCGTATTCGGTGCCATCGGCCAGACTGAGTACATCGTAAAGCGCGTTAAGGAAGAGATGAAGCTTGACAGCATGAAGGTCGTAGCGACAGGCGGACTTGGAAAGATCATCTCCGATGCGACAGATTCAATCGAGATCTACGATCAGATGCTTACGATGAAAGGTCTCAGACTGATCTACGAGAAGAACAGAAAGAGATAATAGAGTGAAGGAACGGCAGAACTTTCATCACCATTTGTGCCGCGGCATGCCTGCGGAGTGGAGATTTAGTGTGAAGGAAGGCAGAACTTTCATCACCATTTGTGCCGCGGTCTGCCTGCGGAATGGAGATTTATATGAAAATTGGAAATCTTGAAACGGGTATCCTCGCACTCGGACCTATGGCGGGTGTGACGGATTTCCCGTTTCGGCTTCTTTGCAAGGAGCAGGGTGCGGACATTGTCTACACGGAGATGGTCAGCGCCAAGGGAATTCTTTACCGGAATAAAAACACGGCGGCACTTCTGAAGACAGGAAAAGAAGAGATGCCTGTCGGACTTCAGCTGTTTGGCGAGGATCCCGAGATTATGGCGGATATGGCTGCAAGGGTCGAGGAACTCAATTTTGATTTCTTTGATGTCAATATGGGATGCCCCGTACCGAAGGTTGTCGGAAACGGCGAGGGAAGCGCACTGATGAAGAATCCCAAAAGAGCCGGCGAGATAGTATCGACAATGGTGAAATCGGTCAGAAAGCCCGTGACAGTAAAATTCAGGAAGGGCTTTGAGGCAGATGACAACAGTGCCGCAGAGTTTGCAAAGGTTCTTGAGGCAGCGGGAGCGTCTGCACTGGCTGTTCACGGGCGGACAAGAGAACAGTACTATTCCGGGAAAGCTGACTGGAGCGTGATAGCGGACGTAAAGAAAGCCGTCGGGATACCCGTAATCGGAAACGGTGACATTTTCTCGCCGGTTGACGCAAAAAGGATGCTTGACGAGACGGGATGTGATGCTATTATGCTCGCGAGAGGCGTTCGCGGCAATCCCTGGCTCTTTTCAAGGGTGAAGAGTTTTCTGGAAAACGGAACGGATCCGGGAAGACCGGCTGTTTCGGAGGTGATGGAAATGATCAGGCGCCATGCGGCGATGATGATCGAATTCAAGGGGGAGTATACTGCAATCAGAGAGATGAGAAAACACGTTTCGTGGTATACGGCGGGCTACCCGGGTTCATCTATGCTTCGTCAGAAGGTGAATGAGGTGACGGACTTTACGAAGCTCGACAGCCTGCTTCGCGAGTACGAGCGTTGGCATGAGACCTGTGTGACCGGTGTCAGGTCTGAAGCTTAAACGAAAGAGGGATTGTCTCTGCAAGGCAACCCGGTGTGAGACTGTATTTCAGGAGGGTAGTGCGAAAAACAGAACTGCCATCACTGTTTGTGCTGCGAATTACCCGCAGAATGGAGGATTATATGGAAACAAAGGCATGCGAAAGGTGCGGGGCACTTTTCAAATATGTTGGATTCGGAGACGAGGTCTGTCCTCTCTGCGCCGTGACCGTAAAGCAGGAGTTTGAGAGCGTAAAGAGGTATCTGGCGGAGAACGGTGCTAAAAATCTCTACGAAATAAGCCTGGCTACGGGAGTGCCGGAAAAGGAAATCAGCAGGTACCTTCGTCAGGGAAGGCTCGAGATTCCTTCAGGATCGGTTTTTTTTATCAAGTGCGAGATGTGCGGATGCGAGATAAGATCAGGACGTTTCTGTGTGAGATGCGGTATGCGCCTTCGGACGGAGGGAAAGCTCACAACCTTTGCAGAAATCGGTGACGATGCACCGAAGAACAGAGTGAAGATGCACTTCCTGGACAGAGCGTGGAAGGAATGAAAAAGGGAACAGGTATTGTCTCTAACGTAATTATTTAAACATTTTCCCTATTGAAATTTAACATCAAGAGTAGTATCATTACAATAATTTGTGAGACGGACATTTGTCCGCCAGGGAAGAACAAATGCATTAGGAGGATATTATGGCAAAGTTAAAGGCAGGCATCTTAGGTGCCACAGGTATGGTAGGACAGAGATTCATTACACTTCTTGCAGATCACCCCTGGTTTGAGGTTGCTGTTGTTGCAGCAAGCCCGAGGAGTGCAGGAAAGACTTACGAGGAAGCTGTAGGCGACAGATGGAAGCTTGACATTCCCATGCCCGAAGCTGTTAAGAACCTTGTAGTAATGGACGTCAATGAAATAGAAAAAATTGCATCACAGGTTGATGTATGCTTCTCAGCAGTTGATATGAAGAAGGACGAGATCGTCGCTTTTGAGGAAGCTTACGCAAAGGCAGAGGTTCCCGTTGTTTCCAATAATTCAGCAAACCGCTGGACGCCCGATGTTCCCATGATCGTTCCTGAGCTCAACCCTGAGCATCTCGATGTTATCGAATACCAGAAGAAGAGACTTGGAACAAAGCACGGCTTCATTGTTGTTAAGCCGAACTGTTCAATCCAGAGCTACACACCTCTTCTTCATCCTCTTCGTGATTTTGGAATTAAGGAAGTTGTTGCCACAACATATCAGGCAATTTCAGGTGCAGGAAAGACATTCCAGGATTGGCCCGAGATGATCGACAATGTAATTCCCTACATCGGCGGCGAAGAAGAAAAGAGCGAGCAGGAACCTTTACGAATCTGGGGAAAGATTGAGAACGGCGTTATTGTAAAGGCGCAATCACCCATCATTACAACGCAGTGCATCAGAGTACCCGTTGCCAACGGCCATCTTGCAGCTGTTTTTGTAAATTTCGACAAGAAACCTTCAATGGAGGAAATCCTTGAGCGCTGGGCAGCATTTAAGGGAATCCCTCAGGAGCTCAATCTTCCTTCGGCACCGAAGCAGTTTATCAGGTATTTTGAAGAGGATAACCGTCCTCAGACACACATTGACCGTGACTATGAGCACGGCATGGGCATCACGGTCGGAAGACTCAGAGAGGATGTCATCTACGATTACAAGTTCATCGGACTCTCACACAACACACTCCGAGGTGCGGCAGGCGGCGGTGTTCTTATGGCAGAGCTTCTTAAGGCAAAAGGATATCTTGACAGATAATGGTTGAAACTCTGTGTACTTGCCTGCTTCAATGAGATTTGATATGATAATAATCGATAGGTTTTGTTGCTGAATAAGAGTTGTCCGTTGGACAGCTTTTTTCAGTGAGGCAAAAGGAGGAAAGAACTATGAAGAAGAGATTTTTTGTCGGGCTGCTGCTTTTTGCTGCGTGCGTGATGCTTGCAGGATCATTAAAGGTCAGCGCAGCCTCATTTAGTGAGAACGGTCTGCACTATGTCACCTTTGGACCGACGGCAGATAAGACTGTTGAAGTCACACCTGACGGCACGAAGAAGTTTAAGAATCTTGTGATCCCTGCTCAGGTTACGTACAGCGGAACAACTTATGATGTTGCACGTGTAGGGTACATGGCATTCTATGGCGATGAGAATCTTCAGAGCCTTGTACTTCCTAAGACCATGAAGGAGATTGACTACGCCGCATTCAGCGGGTGCTACAACCTGAAGAAGGTCACACTTAATCAGGGACTTGAGATTTTGAATGAGTCATGCTTCAGCTGCGTTCCGGCTGACTTTAAGCTTCCTTCATCGCTCAAGAGGATTGATTATGCCGCTTTTTATGGCTCAGGCATTAAAAAGGCAGTCATTCCGAACGGTTTCACAAAGATTGAGAACAATGTTTTCGGAAGCTGCAAGCAATTAAAGAAGGTAAAGCTTCCTAAATCAGTTAAGACTATTGGAGAGTTCGCTTTCTCAGCATGCGAATCACTTGAAAAGATAAAGATTCCTGCAGGTGTAAAAGAGATCGGGAACATGGCATTCGACAACACTGCCATTGAATCGATCAAGATCCCCAAGAAGATAACAGTCATTCCTGAGAAGCTCTGCTTTGGATGCAAGAATCTGAAGTCTGTCACATTTAAGGGAAAGATCACGAAGATTGGTGAAGGTGCGTTTAGCGGGTGCGCTCTTGAATCCTTTGAGATCCCTGAAACCGTGAAGGAGATCGCCGCAGGCGCATTTTATGGAAATCCGTTTACATCGATAAAGATTCCTGAAGGCGTAACGAAGCTCAATCCAGCTACATTTGCGGACTGCACAAATCTTACAGAGGTTGTGCTTCCCGAGAGCCTTAATGAACTCCTTTTTGAATCCGGATGGAGTGAGGGCGTTTTTCAAGACTGTACTTCTCTCAGGAGCATTACGCTTCCAAAGGGGATAACAAAGCTGCCGGATTATGTATTCTACGGATGCGATAATCTTGAAACGATCAATTGTGAAGGAACTGTCACTGAAATAGGAACCGACTGTTTCGCATTAACAAAGTGGCTCAAGGACAATACCGAGGCAAACGACTATTTTGTCTTTGCAGGAACGCTTCTTGGCGTGAACGAGTATGCTACCGAAGCTGAGGCTATGCAATCAGGACGTGAATATATCTGGAGCGGCAAAAGAGCAGCAGACAATGAGACAAAGATTGTTTTCTACACTCAGTATGATATTCCTCAGGGTGTAAAAAAGATCGCAAACCAAGTATTCCAGTTCACAGAATATGATCATATAACAGTAAATCTTCCGGGCAGTCTTGAAGAGATCGGAGATATGGCATTTTATCAGGCGAAAATCGAAAAGATCAGCATCCCCTCGTCAGTCAGGGTGATCGGAAGCAATGCATTCAATTCGTGCGAGTACCTTGAATCGATTGTCATCCCTGACGGGATCACGGAGATTCCATACGGAATGGTCGAAAACTGCAGAATGCTTACGAACATCAAGATCCCTGACAGCGTAACATCAATCGGAGATAATGCATTCGATGAGTGCTGGGTACTTGAATCAGTCGAATTGCCTGCTAACATTGAAGGTATTCATGACATTACTAACAGAGCCATCAAGTTCATCGTAAAGAAGGGTTCAAAGACAAGCAAGTCCCTTCAGCAGGCCAAAGAGTGGGGCTATCTGTACCAAGCCGAAATTGTTGAAAAGTAAGAGAAGATTCACCAGATATTCAAAAGGCCGGGTGCATGCGTAAAAGCCGACGGAAAC
>JAZLIL010000027.1:0-36210 GCA_045617405.1 Lachnospiraceae bacterium
CGTGCATAATCTTTGCAGGATAGCATGCCGTGTCAGACGGAATTGAAAACTGTCCCTTTTCATATGTCCTTCTTGTCGACATCTTTGAAACGGTTACCTTGAAATTCAGTTCCGAAAAAATCCCGAACCACAGGGGCAAAAGCTCAAACATGCCAAGTGACATAGGGAATCCGACTGTTCCCCTGTATTCTCTGTCATCCCACTTATGCCCAATAAATCTCTTTGTCAGATACTCACGCTTGAATCTGTAAAGATCGGGTTTTTCCTCAGATACGGCATTCTTAAGCCCAAGACCCTTCTCACACTGATTACCCGAAATAAAACGTCTTCCGTCACTGAAGGTATTCACTGTCAGATGGCATTTGTTTGTACAGCCTCCGCAGATGGCCGCTTTAGCCTCGTGTGTGAAATCAGACAGCTCCTTTTGTGTGATAATGTGCGACTCCCTGCACTTCATTGAATACATCGCAGCTCCGTAAGCACCCATAAGACCCGCAATATCCGGTCTCACAACGTTACGGTCCAGTTCCTTTTCAAATGCGCGAAGAACCGCGTCGTTGCAGAAGGTTCCGCCCTGAACCACCACGTTGTCACCGAGCTCGTTTGCGCTGTTTGCCCGGATGACCTTATAAAGAGCATTCTTGATAACACTGATTGAAAGACCGGCAGAGATGTCCTCTACCGTTGCGCCCTCCTTCTGTGACTGCTTGACACTTGAATTCATGAATACTGTACAACGGCTTCCGAGGTTTGCCGGAGCCTTTGCAAAAATGCCCCTGGCGGCAAAATCGGCTATCGAATGTCCCATTGACCTTGCAAATGTCTCGAGGAACGAACCGCACCCCGACGAACATGCTTCGTTGAGCATAATGCTGTCGATTGCACCGTTCTTTATCTTAAAGCACTTAATATCCTGTCCTCCGATGTCGAGAATAAAATCGACTGCAGGCAGGAAATACTTTGCAGCGGTAAAATGCGCTATCGTCTCAACAATACCGAGGTCTATCCCAAAAGCATTCTTCATCAGCTCCTCGCCGTATCCCGTGACAGCACTTCCGCAGATGGTGATGCGATCTCCTGTGAGCTCGTAAATCTTCTCAAGCTGATCCTTTATAACAACAACCGGATTACCCTTGTTGGATGAGTAATACTCATAGAGAATTTCCCTGTTTTCTCCGATCAAAACAAGCTTTGTTGTTGTACTTCCCGAATCTATTCCAAGATAAGCCCTGCCCGTATAAGTGCTGATGTCTCCCTTAAGTACGCAGGCTTTTGCATGGCGCTTTCTGAATTCTTCATACTCTTCGTCATTCTCAAAAAGGGGCTCAAGCCTGTTCGTCGCATGCTTTCCCTCCGCTGCCTTTCTGACTCTCGCTATAAGATCGTCAATCATAAAGCTCTTTTCATCCTTGTCGGCATAGAGTGATGCGCCGTATGCTACGGTAAACCGGCCATATTCGGGGAAAACGGCGTTTTCATCAGAAAGCTTAAGAGTCTCTTTGAATCTCAGACGAAGTCCTTTGCAGAAATAGAGCGGACCTCCGAGGAAAAGCACCTTTCCCCTGATACGCCTGCCCTGTGCAAGTCCGGCAATGGTCTGATTGACAACTGCCTGATAGATACTTGCCGCAATATCCTCCTTTTTCGCTCCCTGGTTGATTAGCGGCTGGATGTCGGTCTTGGCAAACACGCCGCAGCGTGATGCAACCGGATAGAGACGCCCGTAATTGAGCGCCAGCCTGTCAAGCTCCTCTACGCTAATACCGAGAAGACTCGCCATCTGGTCGATAAATGCACCTGTGCCGCCTGCACAGGTTCCGTTCATTCTCTCCTCCGTACCTCTGTCAAAGAAGATTATCTTAGCATCCTCTCCACCAAGCTCGATAACGCAGCTTGTATCGGGTTCAAGGCGCTTAACCGCCTCACCTGTGGCAAAGACCTCCTGAACAAAGGGAATGCCCGTTTCATCCGCAAGTCCAAGACCTGCTGAACCCGAAATAGCGGTCTTTACAGGCCGCGTTCCGCATAATTCCTTTAAACATAAAAGAATTTCAAGAGTCTTCTCACGTACTCTTGAAAAGTGCCTTTCATATGTTTCAAACAGCTTGTTTTCTCCGTCTAAAAGAACAGCCTTTACGGTAGTTGAACCGATGTCGATTCCGAGCGACAACGGTTCTTTCTTCATTGTTTCGTTCATATCATTCTCCGGTGACTTTCACTGTCAGTCTCTGTTAGGATTTTACCTGCTCGCTGAGGGGCTTTCTGACTTTCTTCCTCGTAATTTCAACCAGTCCGAGTGCCGTCATGTCAACTAATGTAGTCTTTATCGGATCTTTTTTCAAGAGTTTATCTAATTTTTCGAGAAGCATCTGTTTGTGCTCCTCCTCCTGCATGTCAATAAAATCTACTATGATGATTCCGGAAAGATTGCGCAGCCTTATCTGCTTCGCAATTTCCTTTGCAGCCTCCCTGTTGATTCTGAAGAACTGCTCCTCGCTTGAAACACGGCTCTTTATCGCTTTTCCCGTGTTGACGTCAATCACGTTCATCGCTTCAGTTTCATTGATGACAAGATATGCACCCGAATCAAGCCAGACCTTCTCCGAAAGAGCTGCCTGAAGCTTGTTGCTGATACCGTACAGGGCATCGAGCGACAGACTCTCATCCTCGTAGAAAGTCAGCTTCTCGATGTCACGATCCTTCGTCATCGTCATGTAATCTCTGATATTCTCGTAGACTTCCCTGATGTCCGTCTTTATCTCATCTATCTCAGAGGTATAGCCGTCCCTGACTTCCCAGAGATACGTAGGCGGCGCTTGATAAAGGCATGTAAAGCAGTTGAAATGAACACCGTAGTCAACAAGACTCCTGTAATCACTTTCAAGTCTCTCCACCTCTGCCGTTATCTGCGATGCATCGGCATCCTGGCAGTTTGTTCTTGCAATGATACCGAACGAACTCTTAATGTAGGGGGCAAGAAGCTCCTTCAGCTCCCTTCTTCTGCCCTCGTCGGTGATTTTTGCACTCATTCCGAGACGCGCTGCGCCGTGTGAAAGCACCACATACTTTCCAGTCAGGGAAAAGTCAACAGTCGCAACAGGGGCCTTTCTGCTCTTGTCCTCCCTTACTATCTGAACTATGAGCTCGTCACCCTCACGTATTTTTCCTCTTCTGTTTTCATTTGCAAAAACAGGTCTCGCTTTCTCGTCGATAGGCAGATAGCATGTCTTGCCGTCCTCGATTTCAACAAAGGCGGCATTGATGTTCTTAACGATGTTTTTGACCCTTCCGACGTAGATGTTTCCGAGAGTCTTTTCCTCGCCTTCCCTGTCCGCCTGAATCTTAAGAAGCTCGTCAGGCGAAAAGAGCGCCGTTATCATCCTGTTCCCGTTTTTTGTAATGATTATCCTGTTTCCCATTTTCCCTCACATCAGCTACTGTACACTACAGTCCTATCTCCCCGATCGGGATGAAATCTTCGCCGTAAATCTCCATCCTGTGTATCTGATATGCTGCCTCATTATACGAAATCCCGAAATAATCTGCCATCGCCAAAAGGACAAGCTCAGGCCGGATGTTCATCTCATTTCCTGCCGCAAGCCGCATATAAAGTACATTCCCGTTGTCGTAAATATCTGCGTGCTCTTCGTTTCCGGCATAAAATGAGCTTACTTCACCTTTAGCGTAAAACGTCCCGCGATCCGGCGTAATCATTTTGATGTACGGAATCAGATCCACCTCTCTTGTTAACTTTTTGCTCTTCTTTGTCACAATGATTGTGTTTTGTGAAAGGAATTCACTGACATCATCCCTGCTAAAACCACGCCCGACATTGTATCCGTCCTTGATACTCACCCTGTAATCTGCTGCCTTTGTCAGTGTCATGGCATCCGGGCGATGAACATTGGGAAGCTTCTTTGGAAGTACCCTGACTTCAAGGATGGCAATCCCCTCCGAAACAGCCCGTGAAAGCTTTTCAAAAAGCTCCTTCTCCACCTCTTTCGCGGCGGAAGAATCCGAGAGCTGATCCTCAAGCGGATGTGAAAGCTCCAGTTCAAGATACTCGGCATCGCTTGTGATTCCCACTCCGATCGGCGGAGTAAACGTCATCATCTGGTGAGGATGAAAACCTTCCGAGTACTTTACATCGATGCCCGCCCTTCTGACAGCCTTCTGAAAGTACCTGACCACATCCAGATGCCCTATGAATTTTACAACGCCGTACTTGGCAAATCTCAACCTGATAGTCATTCTTTAACACCTCTGTTAACGCAGATTCCGCACTCCCACGCTTTTGCGCCGCAGCCCGAGCACTGCTCGCGGCAGTTTTTCGTAACCTTCCCGGCAAGGCCGTTTACGTACTCTCTTCGAAGGAATTCCTTCCTTACGCCCGCGTCGATAAAATCCCACGGGAAAAGCTCATCCCCGCCGCGCTCTCTTGTTACGTAGAAATCTACATCAAAGCCTGTATTCTCAATGGCTTTCTTCCATTTGTCATATGAAAAGCATTCGGTCCATGAATCAAAGATGCACCCGAGTCTGTATGCCTCAAGAATAAGTTTTGATACTCTTCTGTCTCCTCTTGCGAAAAGAGCCTCAAGAACGCTTGTCTGTGAATCATGCCAGTTGTAGGTGATGCTTTTGTTATTAAGCTGTTCCTTAAGTGACGAGGCAAGAACGCCCGTCCTTCTTAAATACTCATCAGGTCTTATCTGAGCCGCCCACTGGAAAGGTGTAAAAGGCTTCGGAACAAAGAACGCTGTCGATATTGTGATATCAGCCTTTCTCGGCCGCTGCTCCTTCGGAAGTGTATAGTACTGCCTTGCGATTTTGTCGGAAAGAACGGCAATTGCGGATACATCTTCATCTGTCTCCGTGGGAAGTCCAAGCATAAAGTAGAGCTTCACCTGATTCCATCCGAGCCTGAATGCGTCCATGGAGCCGGAAAAGATGTCATCCTCGGTAAGTCCCTTGTTGATTACGTTTCGAAGCCTCTGGGTTCCAGCCTCCGGAGCAAAAGTAACGCTTGACTTCCGGACATCCTGAATCTTTCCCATTACATCAAGGGCAAAAGAATCGATTCTTAACGAAGGCAGGGAAATGTTGACTCTCTGCTTTCCCATCTCATCTATCAGATAGTAGACAAGCTCCGAAAGGCCTGTATAGTCGCTTGAGCTAAGAGAACTGAGTGAAATCTCCTCATAGCCCGTATTCCTGACCATCTCGCAGGCACGCTCCTTAAGGAATTTGACGTCCCTCTCCCTGATCGGTCTGTAGATCATTCCCGCCTGACAGAATCGGCATCCTCTGATGCAGCCTCTCTGAATCTCAAGAACGACCCTGTCCTGAACAGGTCTGATAAACGGAACAATGGGCTTTGCCGGATAATATGTATCCGCAAGATCCTTAACCACCTGTTTCCTGATTATCCGCTTCGCTTCACTTACAAGGGGTTCAAAGCTCTTAAGCGTCCCGTCTTCATTGTAGGAGGGTTCATAAAATGAAGGTACATAGATTCCCTCTATTCCGGCAAGGAGCTTAAGAATCTGTACCCTTCCCTTTCCTTCCTTTTTTGCCTTCTTAAAAGTATCGAGTACTTCATAATACACGGTCTCTCCTTCTCCGATGTAGAAAAGATCGAAGAAATCGGCTATCGGCTCGGGATTGAAAACGCAGGGGCCGCCTCCGATAACGAGCGGACAGTCCTCATCTCTTTCCGAGGCAAGAATCGGAATCTGCGAAAGATCGAGTATCTGAAGCACATTTGTGTAACACATCTCATACTGCAAAGTAATTCCGAGAAAATCAAAATCTTTGACGGGCCGCTGTGATTCGAGCGCAAAAAGAGGGATATTTTCCTCCCTCATGATAGCATCAAGATCTGTCCAGGGAGAATAAACCCTCTGACACCAGGTATCCTCCCGTCTGTTTAACATATCGTAAATAATCTGGATTCCAAGATGCGACATTCCGACCTCGTAGCTGTCGGGAAAGCACATACAGAAATTGATATCAACATCGTCGAAATCCTTTACGCATGCATTGACTTCATGGCCGATATAACTTGCCGGCTTGTCAACCTTCATAAGAATCTCGTCGCTAAGTGCAAGCTTTCTCATAAAACTCTGGCTCCAATCAAATCTGTTCATCCGGAGTAAAACCGTACCTCTCACGAAGTCCGTCAGTGACGAGCTCGTAGATGATACATCCGTCCTCCGCTACACTTTTCTCTATCGAGGAATGCTCCGGTGTATACCTTAATGCAATGTAATCATCGGTATCATCCGTTTCCACAAAGCTGAAGAACACGTCCCTCATCTGATTTCCACTGCAGGAATTGAAGATCTCCCTGCAAAGCTCATATCTCATATACCGCTCCTATTCATGATAGGCAAGTCTGTTCATCTGCGAAATGCCCTGTGATAAAAACTTAAGCAAAAAGAAGATGTTCTTCGGATTCTCCCTGACCATGGCAACATAATCTGCGTAGTTCATGGTAGCTATCGTCTTGTACTTTTCCTGCTTTGTGAACTGGAACACGAGCCTCTTATTGTCAGAATCAACGATATTCAGCATGTTATCAAGTCTTACAAGCATGTTTTTACAAAGCTTGTATGACAAATCCGTATCCGCAGCAAGAAGCTTAAGAAAATCAGGCTCATCCATTTCGATGGCAGCGGTTCCCGACTCAACAACAAGTATGGTTGCCGATCTCGGTGTCCCTTCAAGCAAAGACATCTCACCAAATACTGTTCCCGGAACAAACGTAAAAACTGTCTTATTGCTCCTGGTGTATGAGTTGATTACTGTCTTTGCCGAACCCTGAAGCAGCAAAAAAGCCGTTGCACCCGCATCACCTTCTCTGCATATAAAATCGCCCTTCTGATACGTTCGAAGTTTTCCAATCTTCCTTATAGCCTCTATATTCATTCTCTTCTCCCTCCGCTTTGCTTAGACGGTCGTTCTCCCTTAACGTTTAATTATATCATCTGATTATTTAATCTTCAATCCGGATAAATCGTCAAATTGAGAAAACATCCTCGAGCTCTTCCCTTGTCATTCCTGAAATAAACACTTCCTTTGACTGTATGACGGCATCCGAAAGAAGCCTTTTCTTTTGCTGGAGCTTATAGATTTTTTCCTCAATCGTTCCCCTCGAAAGAAGCTTCACAACATAGACATTCGATTCCTGACCTATCCTGTAAGCCCTGTCTGTCGCCTGCTCCTCAACTGCCGGATTCCACCACGGATCATAGTGGATAACAGTATCTGCTCCGACAAGGTTAAGACCTGTTCCGCCGGCCTTAAGTGAAACAAGAAAAACATTCCGCTCTCCCTCATTGAAGCGTCGTACGTACTCCGTCCGTTCATTAAGTGCCGTATCGCCCTCGAGACAGAAGTAACTGATTCCCATACCCGAAAGCTCCTTTGCTATAATTTCAAGCATCGAAGTGAACTGCGAAAAAATCAGGACACGATGGTCATTTGCTAAGAGATCAGTCACAAGCTCATTAAGAAGCTGCAGCTTTCCGCTGCCGCCTTCGTAGTTTTCGATAAAGGTCGAAGGATGGCAGCAAATCTGGCGAAGCCTTGTCAGTGCGGAAAGAATCTGCATTCTTGACCGCTCCATACCCTTTTCTTCGATTTCACAAAACAGCTCCTTCCTGATATCGAGCATGTAGGACATGTAAATCTTTTTCTGTTCATCTGTAAGATCCGTAACAATCTTCTCCTCGATTTTATCGGGAAGATCCTTAAGCACATCCTTCTTCATCCTTCGAAGGATAAAGGGCGAAATTCTTCTGTTGAGCCTTTCAAGAACCTGTGTATTTCCCTCCGCAATAGGCTTTTCGTAGTTCTTTACAAATTTACCGTGTGAAAGGAGAAAATTCGGCATAATAAAATCAAACACAGACCACAGCTCCGAAAGCGAGTTTTCTATGGGCGTGCCCGTGAGCGCAAATCTGTGCGAAGCCTTCAGAAGCTTTACGCTTCTCGCGTTAAGCGATGCCGAGTTCTTGATAAACTGCGCCTCATCAACAATGACCGTATCGAACTTTATATCCCTGTAGAGCATCACATCCCGCCGAAGAAGCGGATAGGACGTGATTAACACGTCACAGTCTGCGTAACCGTCAATCGCCGCTTTCCTGTCAGCGGGCGTTCCCGAGACGACAACAGCACGTACTGAGGGAGCAAAGTTTTCGAATTCGTCAAGCCAGTTAAATATGATGGAGCTCGGGCAGACGATAAGGAAACAGTTCGACCCCGTCATTCTCGACTTGATGTAAACAATTGTCTGGAGCGTCTTTCCAAGTCCCATATCATCTGCAAGAATTCCGCCAAGCCCGCTCACAGACAACAAAGAAAGCCATCTGCAGCCTGTTCTCTGGTATTCCATCAGTGTTCCCTCTATACCCTCGGGTACACTGTACTCTTCCGTTGTCGGCGTTAGAATCCTGTCAATGAGCGACTTGAAGCCCTCATCCTTTTCTACTTCAAAATCAAACCCTGAAAGTGCATCCTCGAGATAAAACGCGCTGCTCTTCGAAACAACAAAGCCGTTATCGCTCAAATTCCCCGAGGAAACGCCAAGATCGTCTATCATGTCGGAAAGCCTTTGCATATTCTTCTCAAGAAGATCGATGAAGCTGCCGTCCTCAAGCCTGTAATACTTCTTTCTGACCTTGAGTGCCCTGAAAAGATTGCGAAGCTCTTCGCCTGACATATCCTCCATGGAAAGCTCGACATCAAGAAGCTCACTGCCCTCGTTCATGCGGACGCCGATCTTCATCGAACCTGCGGGCCTGATGGCAATCTTTCTGAAATCTTCGGAATAATAGAGCGTACAGTTCTTAAAAATCTCCTCCTTATCCTTCATGACAAAATCGTAGACCGCATTGTCATTTTTAAGGTAATAGAAATTACTTCTCGGCTCGAACGAAAGGCTTTCAAGGCTCTCTCTGACCCGGTTCTCCTGCTCTGTCTTTCTCATGAGTATGTAAAAATCCGACTTTGGGTTTTCAAAGCATGAAAATTCTATCTCACCGTAGCGGTATTTCACTTCGGCCTTAATTCCGTCCTTGTACTTATCAAAGAAGATATCGCACTCAAACTCCGGTGAAATATACCTGTCTGCAATCTCATCCGGGATATCGACATCCATACTGTTGCTGATTCTCGGGAGAACCTCCTCGAGAAATCTCATCTTCTTCTCACCTCTGAAGATGAGCGACGGTCTGTCGGACCCGAGCGATTTAAAGAAGGGGGCAAAATTACGTCTGAAAAGATCATTGGGCAGAAAAACCGCACCGTTATAGTAGATTAAATCACCGTTTCTTGACAGAGGTATAACCGCCTCCTTGTCCCTGAAATCAAAAATAACGGCGTCCCCGACAACATCGAGGTCGTACTTTATGTTGGGATTTTCCCTGAAAACCCTGCACTTCTCACATATTCTTCCGTAGAAATTAAGGGTAAAGGTGTTCTTTCCGATAATGTCAAGAAGCTTAACGAGCAAATCATGTGAAAGCACAAGGCTTGTCTTATTGAAAAGCGCAACACTTGAAGGTCCGACGCCGCATAAAAGCTGAAGCTCGTAAATCTGTCTGAGGAAACAAAGAATTTCTGAGGAAGCACGGTCGAATTCGCTCTCGCTTGCGATGTAGCTGAACTCTTTCCCGAGAATAATGTTGTTTCCTTCAATATAATCGGTCACAAATCTCTTGAGAGACTGGACCTTGTACATGCGGTTGCTTCCGACCCTGATGGAAAGACTCGCATACTCTCCCGCGCCAAGCATTCTGTCCACGGTGATAACGGGCTCGATTCTGAAGATATCCCTGGTTATCGTGATGTCATCCTGCTGCGCAAAGTAATCAAGTACCGCCTGTGCTCTCCTGTCATCGGGCGACTCGGGCTTTGACGACTTCTCTGCCTCAATATGCCTGAGGATTCGAAGGAGTCCCGCCACGACATGCTTACAGGCACCCTTTTCCTTAAGGCTTCCCGGACAGTTGCATGAGTACTCAAAATTCTCCCCGGATTCAACAATCGTGACATGATAATCAAACACGTCCCGGACATTCATGTTGTACTGACCCGATCCGGCATTATATGAAGTTCCGGTCACATCATTGTTCCGAAAAAGCCTGACGCCTCTCGAATAAACGAGATCGTCAGCTGCAATTGTTCTGATCATGCTCCTGCTCAGTTTCATGCGTACCCCCGCCTGCTGCCTTCATCTTTGCGCCACAACCGGCTGCTGCCTGCTTTATGTCACTGCCCTGCCGGTCATCATCTTTGCGATTCGGACGCTTATTGCCTTTCACGGCATGTCCTGCCTGTCAGTTACTCATCGCCCCTGTTTATGCTTCTCAAAATATCGCCGGTGGAAGGTTTCTCACTCAGCTTTACCGTAAATTTCTGCTTCGCATGAGGACAGCTTTCTATTGGATTGCCTTCCTCATCGTGCATCTCAAGTACTTCCGCTATTACATTCATTCCGCTTGGCCTGACAAGTTCAAGAAGATCACCCACCTCAAACTTATTCTTCTGCTCGAGCCAAAATTCCCCGTTTCCCGCCTGTTCTCCAACAGTTCCGTAGTAGATGTAGTCCTTAACATAAGAGCTTGTATCGTAGATCTGAGCTTCTTCGGAGGGCTTCCCGAAATAAAATCCGGTCGTAAAATGTCTGTTTGTACACTTTGCAATCTCATACTTAAACCAGGGAACATGCGCACGATAGTCATCGGGATTGTCAAAGTACATGTCGATAGCCAGCCTGTATGCCCTCGCAACTGTCGCTACGTAGAGCGCCGTCTTCATCCTTCCCTCAACCTTCAGGCTGTCGATTCCCGCATCGACAAGCTCGGGAATGTGATCGATCATGCAAAGGTCCTTTGAATTAAAAATAAACGTACCTCTCTCATTTTCAAAGACGGGCATCATTTCTCCCGGTCTTGTCTCTTCCGTCAGGTAGTATTTCCATCTGCACGGATGCGTGCATGCGCCGAGGTTTGCATCCCTGCCCGTAAGATAATTGCTTAACAGGCATCTTCCCGAATATGAAATACACATCGCGCCGTGAATAAAGGATTCAATTTCCATATCGGCGGGGATATGATTTCTGATCTGCTTAATCTCCTCAAGTGAGAGTTCTCTTGCCGATACGACTCTCTTTGCGCCCTGCTTATACCAAAAATCATAGTCAAGGTAATTGACGCTGTTCGTCTGCGTACTAATGTGTCTTTCAATGCCAGAAGCAAATTCACCCGCCAGCATGAATACACCGGGATCCGAGATGATAAGTCCGTCGGGAGCAATTTCTGAAAGCTCCGCAAGGTACCTTTTAATCCCTTCGATATCATAGTTGTGGGCAGTGATATTGACGGTGACATAGACCTTCTTTGAAAGGGAGTGAGCCAGGTTCACAGCCTCAAGAAGCTCCCCGTTACTGAAATTCTTCGCTTTTGCGCGAAGTCCGTAAAGATCTCCGCCTACATAACAGGCATCAGCCCCGAAATTGAACGCTGTCTTCAAAACCTCAAGGCTGCCTGCCGGCAAAAGTAATTCAGGCTTTTTCATATATCCCTCCTAAAAGTATTAAAACGCCCACGATATCTGAAATCACACGGGCTGATTAAGTGTCGTCAGCATCACTCCGTCACCTGCCGGAACAAGAACGGAATTATAAACTTCATTGTGAGTCAGCTCAAAGACGTATTCACGCATTCTCATGTGAATCGTCCTGTCACGTCTCTCAACGGCGAATTTTGATCCTGCAAGGGTTCCCTCCTGCAGGATGTTGTCAGTTATAAAGAGCCCGTCCCTGTGAAGAAGCTTCGTTATGAACGGCAGATAAGACATGTACTGCGCCTTTGCCGCATCAAGAAAGATAAGATCATATCCGCTTTCGGGCTTCTTTGGAATCGTAATCGTCTCCCCCGCGCATATCGCACCTATTTCTTCTGCAAAATCTTCCTCATCGCAGGCAAGGTGCCTCAGTACATCAATTGCATCGCCTGTGATCAGTGTAATATTTTTGCGATTAAGAAAATTGGACGAGGCATCGTCAATTCTCGCAGGAACCTTCTCAATCGTATGAATCGTAACCTTTCCCGAAAGCATTTCATCAAAAAATCTTGCCGAAAAGCCCACCGCCGTACCGATCTCAAGAATTGATGACGGTTTCCTCTCTCTTAGCACAAAACGCAGGAGAGCCTGCGTTTCTTTCTTGATTATTGGAACATTCCTTTTTAACGCGTCATCCTCAAGACTTCGCAATTCATCCGAGAGTCCCGGCTCAATCGAGGCCAGATAACTTCTTACTCTATCATCAGTGATCATTCCCTGTCTCCATCATAGGCTGCAGAAGCGGTCGTAATCATTTCTTCCCGGCCGCCCGGTTTTCTTTGCCGCTTCCCTCGGTCTCTTCAAGTATCGTCTCTTCCTTATCAAGAGACTTCGAATAGTCGGTTATGACATCGAGAAGCTCATCATAACTCATTGACGTGTTGACAATAAAGGTACCGGGCATGATATCCCTCTTTTCAAGCTTGACCTTAATAAAGAATGAATACTTGTTTACGATAACCCTGGAAAGCTCAAGCCTGCTTGCAATGTTAAGCGTCGACTCACCCTTCAGAATCTGAACCTGAACGTCATTCCCGGGAACTGCCTCAACGCTTACATCACCAAAAATCTGGTACGAAAAGTCATAGGCATACTTCACAGCCTTTGTCATCGCAATAACAATAATGATGTAAAAGATTGCAGCAAGCAGAATCTGCAGTATCGTCCCGGTCGCGTTGAGAATGTATGTTACTACGCGGCTGCGTTTCTTTGTCTTCGGCATTACTTTAAACCTCCATGATAATCGGGAGAATAACCGGTGTACGCTTCATCTTCTTCCAGATGTACTCTCCGAGTGAATCCCTGATTACATTCTTCATCTTGCTCCAGTCAGAGATGTTCCTGTCAAGGCAGATCTCAATAGCCTCCTCGGCTACCACCCTGGCCCCCTCGATCAGTTCTTCAGACTCTCGCATGTAAACGAAGCCTCTCGAGATGATATCAGGTCCGGCAAGAATTTCGTTCGAACCGGCTTCAAGGGAGATTGCCACGATAATCAGTCCGTTTTCACTCAGAAGCTGTCTGTCACGAAGAACAACATTTCCGACATCACCGACTCCGAGTCCGTCAACCATGATGGCACCTGTCTTTACGACATCGACAACCGCGGCGCCCTCTTCGTCAAGTTCGAGGACATCCCCTGTCTTTAGAACAAAGACATCCTCCTTATCGTAGCCCATCTCAATGGCCAGCTCTTTATGTGCCGTCAGATGACGGAACTCACCGTGAACGGGGATAACATACTTCGGTTTTGCAAGTGTGTAGATAAGCTTAATCTCTTCCCGGCACGCATGTCCGGAAACATGAACATCCTGGAAGATTACTTTTGCACCCCTCATCTCAAGCTCATTGATAACCTTGTAGATGTGCTTCTCATTTCCGGGAATCGGCGCCGAGCTGAAGATAACAAGATCACCGACACCGATAGAAACCTTCTTATGAATGGCAGCTGCCATCCTTGAGAGCGCTGCCATTGCCTCTCCCTGACTTCCCGTCGTAATAATTACAAGCTGGTTCGGCTCGTAGTTTTTAATCATCCCGATGTCTATGAGGGTGCCCTCGTTCATCTTGATGTAGCCCATTTCAACGGCAGTCGAAATAACATTGACCATGCTCCTGCCTTCGATAACGACCTTACGTCCGAATTTCTCTGCAGAATTAATAATCTGCTGAACTCTGTCAACGTTTGACGCGAAGGTTGCCACTATTATACGAAGCTGCCTGTTATCCTCAAATATGGAATCAATCGTCTTTCCGACTGTCTTCTCGGACATGGTGTAGCCCGGTCGCATAACGTTTGTCGAATCACACATCAGCGCCAGGATTCCCTTCTTCCCAAGGTCTGCTATTCTTCTCAGATCAATCGGTTCACCGTAAACAGGTGTAAAATCAACCTTGAAATCGCCCGTGTGGAGCACGGTTCCTGCAGGGCAGTGAATCGCAAGAGCCGCTGCATCCGCAATTGAATGATTTGTGTTGATGTACTCAACGCGGAAGTCCTTTGCATTTATTGACTGACCGTAAGTCACAACCTTAAGCTTAACCTTGTTTATGGGATGCTCTCTGAGCTTATTGCTGATAAGCCCCATCGTAAGCTGCGTCGCATAGACGGGTGCATGAATCTGCTCAAGCACGTAGGGAAGCGCTCCTATATGATCCTCATGACCGTGTGTAATAAAAATGCCCTTGACAAGATCCGCATTCTCCACAAGATATGAAACATCAGGGATAACAAGATCGATGCCGAGCATGTCATCATCGGGGAACGCAAGCCCGCAGTCCACGACAATAATTGTATCCTCATAGCGGAACGCCGTAATATTCATTCCGATCTGTTCAAGTCCGCCAAGAGGGATTATCTGTAATTTACTCATAATACCTCGCTTTTCAAAATTATCTGAATTCAACATCCTCAAGAAGCTCGTCAAAAACTGTTCCAACGCTTCTTAAAATATTTTCATCGTCAACAAATTCGAAAGTCAGGGAATCGCCTTCATTCCCCACTTCCTTCAGAATGTACGCCTCTGCCTCATCCTCTTCGCTGTCAGTGCAAAGATAATAATTGATGCCGCCAAGCATAGTCTGCTCTACGATAAAAAGTTCTATCTCTTCTCCATCGGCCGTCAGTCTGATAATTCCGTTTTCTTCTCTTCTGTCCATTTTTAACCGTACCCGCAGCCAAAAGCTGTGTCTCTCCCGCTAATTCGTATTCACGCCCGCACTTTCTGCCTGCTTTTTATATGCAAGAGCATCAAGATAGGACTGCAAAATAAAAGTTGCTGCAACCTTATCAACAACCCTGCCCTTCTGTTCGTAATTCAGATTTGCCTCGTCAAGCACACGATGCGCCGAAACAGTGGTAAGACGTTCATCCTGAAGGATAACCTTAAGACCTGTCCGCCTCTCAATCATCTCCGCGAGATCGCGTGAAGCAAGCGCTCTCTCCCCCTCCGAATTGTCCATGTTCTTCGGAAGGCCGAGCACTACCTCAGTAACGTCATACTCGACGATAAGTTCCTCAATCCTTGCAAGCGTCTGACGAAGCTTTGTCTTGTGCTTTCTCCTGATTACCTCAACGGGCTGGGCCGTAATAAGAAGCTCGTCGCTTATTGCAACGCCCATGGTAGCCTCGCCGTAATCAAGCCCCATAATCCTCATTCGCGCTCCTCCGGATAGTTCTGGCTGATATAATCGCGAAGCAGCTGCTCAACGATCTCATCACGCTCCACTCTCATGATTAGGCTTCTTGCACCGTTATGTGATGTAATGTAGGTAGGATCACCTGACATGATGTAGCCTACAATCTGGCTGACAGGATTGTAGCCCTTTTCAGTGAGCGCAACATAGACCTTGTCAATTGTGTCCTTCACAATCACGGTCTGATCAGAAAGCTCAGGAATATACTGTGTTTCAAAAGTACCGTATTCCATGCGATTCACCCCTTCATTTATGTTGTAAGCACAAAAATGTGCCCTGTTCCGATTTCATCCGAATAATCAATTATATCAAATTCAGAATAATGTTTCAAGTGCGGCAAATCTTTGCGACGAGCAAATCCGGCGATTTGACCGACAACACCCGGACCGGGACTATCCTGCCTATTATATCGTCAACATTTTCTGTTACAGAAGAGCATGGTACCGCAAATCTGACATATCTCTCATTCAGCCCGGTCAGATACTTTTCGCCGTCAATTTCTTCGCATGCTTCAAATAAGACATTTTCACACTTATCAAGAAAGCTTTTTGCAAAAGCTGCCTCAAGCTCATCGTTTAACTCAATAAGCTGCCTGCTGCGCTCGGCCTTTACGCCCTCGCTGACCTGAGAGGGAAGTTTCTCCGCCTTCGTTCCGCGCCGTACCGAGAATTTGAAAATGTGCATTCTCGAGAATGCTATCGACCTGACAAACTCAAGCGTCTCTGTGAATTCTTCATCAGTCTCGCCGGGAAAACCCGCAATAACATCGGTAGTAATGGCCGGGGAATCAAAATACTCACGCAGAATCTCACAGCATCTTCTGAAGCCTCCGACATCATAGCGCCTGTTCATTCTCTTAAGCGTTGCGTCGCATCCGCTCTGAAGAGAAAGGTGGAAATGCGGACAGAGCTTATCAAGCGCTGCCGCCCGTCTGGCAAAATCAGGCGTGACAATACCCGGTTCAAGTGAACCGAGCCTAATCCTGCTGATTCCCTCTGTTCTATTAAGTCCTTCCAGAAGGCGGATAAGGTAATCGCCCTCTTCGAGATAACCGCTATCCGACGGTTTTCTCTCTCTTCCGAAAGAAGAAATATGAATACCTGTCAGCACAATCTCACGATATCCCATCTTTGCAATTTCGGCTGCTTCCTTAAGAATCTCTTCCTCGCTTCTGCTTCTAATTCTTCCCCTGACATAAGGAATCATACAGTAGGAACAGAACTGATTGCATCCGTCCTGAATCTTCATATAGACCCTGACACGTTCTCCGCCTCCGAATGCCTCCATTTCCTCATAGGGGACACCAAGCCGCAGATCATCGATTACACTTATTCTTTTTGATGAACGCTCCCTGTCTGAAAGCGCCGCCTCAATAAGAGCTATTACCTTCGACTTGTTGTTATTGCCGACAAGAATATCAACACCCTCCTCAAAGAGTGTTTCTTTCGCATTCTGCGCATAACATCCGACTGCTACAATGAGTGCGTCCTTATTGAGTGTTCTTGCCCGGTGGAGCATCTGTCTTGACTTTCTGTCGGCAATGTGCGTGACTGTACAGGTGTTTATCACATAAACATCTGCCTGATCATCAAATTCAGTTGTTGTAAAGCCATGTTCAACAGCTGTATTCTTCATGGATTCCGTCTCACAGTAATTGACCTTGCATCCAAGGCTAAGAAATGCTATTTTTTTGTTCTTATTATTCTCCATATCTTGACAGTTCCAATCAGTAATTATATACTTAAGTTATCTATTTCAGAATTTATGGAGGCGAGAGTATGAAAACAGTGATGATTAATCTGAATTCCATCGATGCCGTAAAATCGTTCGTAAACACGGTTTCCGAATTTGATGATGATTTTGACCTCGTTTCGGGACGCTACGTTATTGATGCCAAGTCCATAATGGGAATTTTCAGCCTTGATCTTGCAAAGCCCATTGAACTTCACATTCAGAGCGACAATGACACCGATAAAGTTCTTGAAGCCCTTAAACCTTATATCATCTCGTAATCAAAAACAGGGTTTGCATTTTTAAATCTCCCGGACATTCGCCCGGGAGTTTTTGTTATCAGATATCAATGATTTCATCAGTCTCAAGTGCTGTTCTGACCATCTCATCAATTCTCTCCGAAAGCTTAAGCTCCGATTTTTCAATAACCTTAAGCAGAGGCTTTGTCACAGGATGCTTTGCCACAAAAATCGTGCAGCAGTCCTCGAAGGGCAGGATTGATGTCTCATATGTTCCAATCTTCTCGGCGATATCAATGATCTCCTGTTTGTCAAAAGCGATGAGCGGTCTGTAAACAGGAAGCGTACAAACAGCGTTTGTCGTCAGAAGGCTCTGCATTGTCTGGCTCGCAACCTGACCGATGCTCTCACCTGTGATAAGTCCGATACACTTGTTCTCCTTAGCTATTGCCTCCGCAATCCTCATCATGTATCTTCTCATAATGATTGTCAGCTCGTCATGCGGACATGTATCGTAAATATAAAGCTCGATTTCGGTGAAATTAATTATATGCAGTCTGATGTGTCCTGTGTAAAGGCTGATTTCACGTGCTAAATCGATGACCTTCTGCTTTGCACGCTCACTCGTATAGGGCGGTGCATGGAAATAAACAGCATCGATGCTGACACCCCTCTTTGCAATCATATAGCCTGCTACGGGACTGTCAATACCGCCCGAAAGAAGAAGCATTGCCTTGCCGTTTGTTCCCACAGGCATACCGCCGGGTCCCGGAATAACCTCATGATAGATGTAGCCCTTGCTCCTGACTTCGATTGAAAGAATAATCTCGGGATTATGAACATCTACTTTTGCTTCCGGGAATTCGTCAAGAATTCTTCCTCCCATCTCGGCACAGATCTCCGGTGAATGAATCGGATACTGCTTGTTTGCACGCCTTGCCTCTACCTTGAAGGTAAACGCCCTGTCCCCGATGTGCTCTCTGACGTAGCGGAGCGTGCCCTGAACAAGACTCTCCCACTCTATTTCATCTACGACCTCCATAGGGCAGATACCCGAGACGCCAAATACTTTTTTCATCGCATCCACGGCTTCATCGAAGTCATAGTCATCCGGACACTCTACGTATATTCTTCCCTGTTCGCCCGTCACGACATAGTCACCAAGCCGGTGAAGGTTATGAAAAACCTTCCCCCTGAGCGCATCTTCAAAGATATAGCGGTTTCTTCCCTTGATGCCGATCTCTGCAAATTTGATTAAAAATGCCTTGTACATAGAATCTTTCTCCTGTTGCTTTATGAAACTGAACTCAACTATCCTGCTTCGCTTTTCTGTCCATCCGATGCCTATCTTCTTACGTATCTCTTCATTACCGGCACAAGCTCTTTTAATGCCTCCACCGCATGATCGACGTCCTCTACCTTTGAGAACATCCCAAAGCTGAACCGAAGCGTACAGTCAAGCAGCTCGCCGCTCACTCCGACAGCCTTCAGCGTTCCGCTGATGCCCGGATGATTTGAAGAGCATGCAGACCCCGATGAAACGTAGACTCCTCTTTCCTCAAGTGCGTGAAGCAGCGGTTCGGCCTTGACCGATCTGAAGCTCACACTGAGTACATGAGGTGCCGTCGAAAAAACAGCCTCTGCGTCAAATACCTCATCGTTCGCGGTCGGCACGCAATTAATAACTGTGCCCTCTATCTGCCTGATTCCCTCAATCAGCCTTATCTTCAGATTGTAGAGATGTGCGATTTTCTCTTTATGATCCTTATATATCTTTTCAGCGGCAACTCCGAGTCCTGCGATTGCGGGAACATTTTCCGTTCCGCTTCTCATGTCGCTCTGCTGTCCTCCGCCGTAAATAATCGGCTTAACCCTGACGCCTTTTCTGATGTATAAAAAGCCGCTTCCCTTCGGACCGTGAATCTTGTGTCCGCTGACACTCAGAAGATCGATGCCTTCCTTTGCGGGGTTGATAGTGTACTTTCCGTAGGCCTGTATACAGTCTGCATGGAAGATAATATTCGGGTTTTTCTTCTTTACAGCCTCGGAAATAGCCTTAATATCCTCTACGGCACCGACTTCATTGTTGACATACATAACCGAAACTATGATAGTCTCATCAGTCACAATGTCAAGAAGCTTTGGAAGTATAATTTGCCCCATACTGTCTACAGGAACAAAATCTATCTTAAAACCCTGTGACTCAAGAAAAAGCAGGGGATTGTAAACCGAAGCATGCTCAAAGCCCGATGTGATAATGTGCATTCCGGCACGCCTGTTTGCAAGCGCACCTCCGATCAACGCCATGTTGTTTGACTCTGTACCTCCCGAAGTAAAAACGATTTCCTTCGGTGTACATTTTAGCGTCCTTGCGATACTTTCCGCAGCGCTTCTTAAATACTTTTCAGCGTCAAAGCCTTTAAGATGCTTTGACGAGGGATTTCCGTAATCCTCACGCAGCACCTTTTCCATGCAGGCGATAACGTCATCATCAGCCCTTGTTGTTGCTGCATTATCAAGATAACACATTTTTCTCTCCTTACCGGGTAACGCATCATGACAGTTCAAACTGCAGTATTGAAAGAGTACAAAGACCCGCTGTCTCTGTGCGAAGTATCCTCTTGCCAAGCGACATTGTCCTGATTCCCAAATTTCTTGCATACTCAGCCTCATCGTCCGAAATCCCGCCTTCGGGCCCGATGAGAATCCCGATTTCCTTTTTGCCGTGTGCAAGTGAAACGAGCTGTCTCGCTCCCGCCATACCCTCTTCATTTTCGTAGGGCATGATTGCAAGATCCATCGTTTTCATCCTTGCAATAGCATCCTTGAAGCTTACCATGCCGGAAACCTCGGGAATAATCCCACGCCCTGACTGTTTTGCGGCGCCTTCTGAGATAGAGCGCCACCTTTCAAGCTTGCGCTCCTCCTTCTTCGGATCCTCAAGCCTGACAATAGTCCGTTCCATCATAACAGGTACTATCTCGCTTACCCCAAGCTCAACGGCCTTCTGCACAATCAGCTCCATCTTGTCCTTTTTCGGAAGTCCCTGAAAAAGCACCAGCTTTGTTTCAAGTTCCGCATCGGACTTCTTCTTTTCTTCTGTTTCAACCACAACAAGTCTGCCGGTGATCTCAACTATCCTACAAATGTAGTCTAGTCCCTGACCATCGCAGACTGTCAGTTTTTCGCCGATGCGCATTCTGAGCACATTTCTGATGTGATTACAATCCTCACCGACGAGCTCTATTCTGTTTCCGGAGATTATTCCATCCCCGAGGTAAAAACGATGCATCTGCTGGCTCAGTCCTTTCTGACCGCCGTAAAAGATACCCAGTCACCCATGCGGTTTACTTCTTCAATGGTAAAGCCGTTCTTCAAAAGAGCTTCGCGAACCTGCTCCTCTTTCATATCTATGATGCCTGAGCTTATGAACTTCGCACCGGGCTTCATAAACTCTCCGACAAACTCACTCATCGGAATAATAACATCTGCCAGGATATTTGCCACAACGATATCATACTTTTTGAAGCCGACCTTTTTGCGAAGTTCGGTATCTGTAATCACATCACCCGCAAAAAGTGAAACACCGCTGACTTTGTTAATACTGAAATTCTCTTCAGCAATCGCCGTTGCATTCTCATCGATGTCTGTTGCTGCAAGCTCTCCCGCTCCGAGCTTTCCTGCAGCGATCGAAAGAATTCCGGATCCCGTTCCAAGATCAAGCACGCTCATCTTGTTCTTAAGATGCTTCTTCAGTGCAAGAACGCAGAGCTTTGTTGTCTCATGTGATCCCGATCCGAAAGCAGTCTGCGGATCAATCTCTATTACTATGTCATCGTCTTTAAGATCGGTGACTTCTTCCCATGTGGGCTTGATAACAATACTGTCATCGATCCTGAACGGTTTGAAGAAGGCCTTCCAATTATCGCGCCAGTCGGCATCGTCGGAGATTTCAGCCTTAATTCCCCCGTCAAGAAATCCCGTCTCACATTCAATGCTTATAAGATACTCTCTCAGATCATCCGCAAGCTTTTCGGGATCGACATCCGGCTCTGCGTAAAACACTATCTCACTCATTCCGTCATCCGGCGGAAGCTCGGGAAGAATGTCAATAAAGAGCTTCCGCCGATCTTCCTCGGAAAGCGGAATCTTGTCACGTATCTCTATGCCTTCGATTCCGAGATCTGCAAGGCACGCACTTAATATGTCAACCAAATCATTCGGAGCCTCAAAGCTCATCCGGTTCCAGATCACAAATTACACCTTTCTACTTAAAGAAGCCTTTCTTCTTGTCGCCGTTCCTGCCGCTGAGTGACTCGTCAAACTTCCTTAAGAGCTCTTTCTGCTCATTTGAAAGCTTGGTAGGAACGCTGACAACAAGGTCGACATAATGATCACCACGGACATTCCTGTCGCGGACATCGGGTACGCCCTTTCCCTTGAGGCGGACGCGTGTACCTGTCTGGGTTCCTGCCTTTACATCGTAAAGGACATCACCGTCGACTGTTGCGACCTTAATCTCGCCGCCAAGAGCAGCCGTAGCATAGCTGATGTTTTCTACCGAGTATATGTCCCTGTCTCGTCTCTTGAATTTCTCATGATTAGAAACAATCGCTTCAACAAGAAGATCACCTCTTGGACCGCCGTTTGTACCGGGCTCGCCCTTTCCGGGAATCCTGACGCTCAGACCGTTATCAATACCTGCCGGCATCGAAACCTGAATGTGCTTCCTGGATGTAATAAATCCGCTTCCGTGACAGTCGGGACACTTTTCCTTGACCATCTTTCCTGTTCCGTTACAATCGGGACAGGTAACGATGCTTCTTGTCATTCCAAAGAGTGACTGCTGTGTACGGCTTACCTGGCCTTTTCCGCCGCAGGTTGTACATGTAACGGGAGCTGTTCCGGGCTTTGCACCTGTTCCCTTACACTTCGGGCAGTCATCCTTGAGATTCAGCTCAAGCTCCTTATCGCATCCAAAAACAGCTTCGAGGAAAGTAAGCCTGACACTTGTCCTGACATTCTGACCCTTCATGGGTCCGCTTGAAGCCCGTCTTCCGCCGCCGAACATCCCGCCGAAGAGATCGCCGAAAAGATCGCCGAAATCCATCTCTTCAAAGCCGAAACCGCCTGCACCGCCGCCTCCGTTTTCGAAGGCAGCATGACCGAAACGGTCATACTTTGCCTTCTTATCCGGATCGCTTAATACTGCATAGGCCTCTCCGACCTCTTTGAACTTTGCTTCCGCTTCCTTATCACCGGGGTTCACATCGGGGTGATACTTCTTACCTAACGTTCTGTAGGCCTTCTTAATTTCCTCGGGTGATGCGTTCCTGCTGACGCCAAGCACCTCATAGTAGTCTCTCTTATCTGCCATTTTTAGATTTCCTTATAATCGCCGTCAACAACATCGTCATTGTTGTAGCCCTGATCCTGCTGAGCACCCTGGCCGTTAAATCCGCCCATATCAGGACCTGCGCCTGCAAATCCGCTCATGTCGGGGCCTGCTCCCTGTGCTCCCTGTGACTGCTCGTATACCTTCTGGAACAGTGTCTGGGCATCGTTCATAAGTGCTTCCTTAGCCGACTTGATGTCTGCGACTTCACCCTCTGTCATAACCTCGGGATTTGTCTTCTCAAGGAGCTCCTTAAGTCTTGCGATGTCTGCTTCAACCTTTGACTTGTCATCGGCACCGATCTTGTCACCAACCTCGCTGAGAGCCTTCTCTGTCTGGAATACCATTGAATCTGCCTCGTTTCTTGTATCAATAGCTTCCTTACGTCTCTTGTCGGCTGCCTCGTACTCTGCTGCTTCCTTTACTGCCTTCTCGATATCGCTGTCTGAAAGGTTTGAACCTGCTGTGATTGTGATGTGCTGCTCTCTTCCCGTTCCGAGATCCTTAGCGGAAACATTTACGATACCGTTGGCATCGATGTCGAATGTAACCTCGATCTGAGGAACGCCTCTTCTTGCCGGAGGAATTCCATCAAGTCTGAACTGTCCGAGACTCTTGTTGTCCTTCGCAAACTGTCTCTCACCCTGTACAACATTGATATCAACTGCACTCTGATTATCTGCTGCAGTAGAGAATACCTGACTCTTCTTCGTAGGGATGGTTGTGTTTCTCTCAATAAGTCTTGTTGCAACACCGCCGAGTGTCTCGATTGAAAGTGAAAGAGGTGTTACATCGAGAAGAAGGATGTCGCCCGCAGCGCTGTCGCCTGCAAGCTTTGCGCCCTGAATTGAAGCACCGATTGCAACGCACTCATCGGGATTAAGGGTCTTTGAAGGCTCCTGACCTGTAAGCTGTCTTACACGGTCCTGTACGCAGGGAACTCTTGTGGAACCGCCGACAAGGAGAACCTTGCCAAGCTCAGATGCTGAAATGCCTGCATCACGAAGTGCATTCTGAACGGGAATAACTGTCCTCTCAACAAGGTCATGGATAAGCTCTTCGAACTTTGCACGTGTAAGGTTCATGTCGAAGTGCTTGGGACCTTCTGCCGTTGCGGTAATGAAAGGAAGGTTGATGTTTGTTGTGGTAGCGCTTGAAAGCTCCTTCTTTGCCTTCTCTGCTGCTTCTTTTAATCTCTGAAGCGCCATCTTATCTGTTGAAAGATCAACGCCCTCCTGCTTCTTGAACTCGTCAATCATGTAGCGTGTAACTCTGTCATCAAAGTCATCTCCGCCGAGCCTGTTATCACCTGACGTTGCAAGAACTTCGATTACGCCGTCACCGATCTCAATGATGGAAACATCGAATGTACCACCGCCAAGGTCATAAACCATGATCTTCTGCTCTTTCTCATTGTCGAGACCGTATGCAAGTGCTGCGGCTGTAGGTTCGTTAATAATACGCTTTACTTCAAGTCCTGCAATCTTTCCGGCATCCTTTGTTGCCTGACGCTGTGAGTCGTTGAAATATGCGGGAACAGTGATAACAGCCTCTGTAACCTTCT
The DNA here is from genome assembly GCA_045617405.1 of Lachnospiraceae bacterium. Classification (GTDB taxonomy): domain Bacteria; phylum Bacillota; class Clostridia; order Lachnospirales; family Lachnospiraceae; genus JAZLIL01. The sequence goes on from JAZLIL010000027.1 coordinate 24,260, forward strand.
CACCAAGGTGTGCCTCGGCATCAGCCTTCATCTTCTGAAGGATCATTGCCGAAATCTCCTGAGGAGTGAGCTTCTTGTCATCAATGGTGATCTTGAAGTCTGTTCCCATGTGCCTCTTGATTGAAGAGATAGTCTTGTCTGAATTGGTTACTGCCTGACGCTTTGCAGGCTCGCCGATGATTCTCTCACCGGTCTTTGAGAATGCCACAACCGAAGGAGTTGTACGCATGCCTTCAGCATTAGCGATAACTACGGGCTTTCCGCCTTCCATTACTGCTACGCAAGAGTTTGTTGTTCCAAGGTCGATTCCTATAATCTTTCCCATATCTATTTCCTCCTGTATTAATAATCTTTCTATAGTAAGGCATCTCTTAAGATTTGCCCTGCTTTCAGTCAAAAACTGCGGCATCCGGTTCCGGCCGCCTTAGCGCCAAACTAATTTGCAACCTTTACCATGCTGAATCCTACAACACTGTCACACTAATTTGCAGCCTTTACCATGCTGAATCTTACAACACTGTCACGGTAGGTATAGCCCTTCTGGAATTCCTCAACCACAATGTTCTCACCGACTTCTTCATTATCCTCATGCATTACCGCATTGTGAAGATTGGGATCGAATTCCTTTCCGACAGCCTCAATCGGCTTGACACCGATTTCATCGAGTGCGGAAACAAGCTGTTTATAAACGAGCTCCATTCCCTGGGCAAAAGGTGTTTCCTTATCCTCATCGGTAAGTGTCTTGAAGCCTCTTTCAAAATTGTCGAGTACCGGAAGCATCTTTTCAATGACGCTCTTTGCTCCGACCTCAAACATCGCCGACTTCTCTTTCTCGTTTCGCTTTCTGAAATTCTCGAACTCGGCCATGAGCCTTGCGTTCTTATCTTTAAGCTCCTCGATCATTTCATCGCGCTTGTCGGGTTCTTCCTTCTTCTTGAAAATTCCCTTCTTCTTATCTTTTGCTGCCTCGGCTTCAGCCTTCTTCTTGGCTTCAAGGATCTGCTTTGCAAGCTTTATCTGCTCTTCGGTGTGCTTTTTTGAAGTACCCTCGCCATTCGCTAAAGCCTCTTCGAAGATCTCCTCTTCACTTTCTTCCACGGTTTCTTCCGTTCCGCTCCCGCGCACGGCCTCGTCCTTCAAGGCATCCTCTTTTGCCTCGCTGCCTGCTTTAGCATTCTTTGAAACTTTCTCGCCTTCGGACCTTTTTGCATTCTCCCTTAAGTCTTCCTCAAGCTTTGCTGCCTTGTCCTCCGCATCCTTAAGTGCCTGTTTAACTGCTTCTTCGTAATCTGACACGTCTGTCTTCCTCCGATTGTTTATTCCTTATCGCCATTCTTGAAGATTCCGTCGAGCTGCGTCATTATTGTCTTCAACGAACCGACAACTTTCTCGTAATCCATTCTCTTGGGTCCGATGATTCCGATCTTTCCGTAAACGCCGTCGTCAATCTCATAGGTCGCGGTAACGACCGAACAGTCCTTCATTGCTTCAACGCTTGTCTCCTCGCCGATGTATACCCTGATTTTTCCATTCTCGTCGCCGTCGGAAATGAGTGACTCAAGCTCTCTTTTCTCCTCAAGTGCATTAATAAGGCCGCCTGCCTTGTCCATGTCACTGAGCTCAGGATACTTGAAGATGTTGTTCGCACCACTCGTGTAGATTCTGACATCGTCCTCTTCACTGATTGCCTGTTCAACAGCATCAAGCACATCGCTCACGATTGTCGTGTACTCTCCTGCCTGCTCCTTCATCTTCCTGATAAGTGAGATGTTAATCTCCGAAAGATCAAGTCCCTGAAGGAAGGTATTGAGAATGAGGTTCAGCTTCAGGGCAACCTCTTTGTCAACAGTCTCCGGTGTCTTAATGATCTTGTTCTTTACGATGTTTCCTTCAATCATAATAACAACCAGCAGGCTGTGCTCATCGACGTCGGTAAGCTGTACGAACTTCAGCTTGCGGCTCCTGTACTTGGGAGTTGTGATCATCGATGTGTACTCGGTGTTTGATGCAAGCATCTTAACAACATTCTGCAGGAGACTCTCTACCTTATCCGTCTTCTCGACTAGCATCTCCTTCATCTCTTCGACTTCATTGATTCTGTCCTCGAGAATTGTGTCTACGTACAGCCTGTAGCCCTTGTCAGAAGGAATTCTCCCTGCTGATGTGTGCGGCTGAACAATCAGTCCCATCTCCTCAAGATCCGACATTTCATTTCTGATCGTCGCAGATGAAAGATTAAGATCTGTCAGCTTTGAGATCGTTCTCGAACCCACAGGCTCTCCGGTTTCGAGATAGTTCTGAATAATTGCCTTCAAAATGACTTTCTTTCGTTCATCAAGCTGCATATCACGAAACCGTCCTTTCCTGGTTTGTTAGCACTCACTCTGTCCGAGTGCTAACTACAAGTCATACAATAACACCGCTAAAAATGTTTGTCAATAGCAATTAAAAATTTTTCGAACAACCAAAAAGAGATTGAGATTGAAAAATCAGGAATACTATTGTTTAATATAGGAACAGGAAACTCGTAAATTCACTTTACGCACAGTTCACCTGGCAGGTACATTCATAAAGATTCAGTGTGAAAGAACATGGAACTTTCATTACTGTTTGGCTGCGTCTTACCCGCAGAATGAAGATTAATATGAAAGGAAAGCAATCCGTTTCCGATATTCTGATGCGGCTTGCGAATTACATTGACATGACACATAAGGATCTGCTCGAACTGAAGAAAAGAATGAAAAAGGAGGACTGCTCCTTTACAAGGCTCGCCGGTTGCTACGTAAATTCCCTCAAGGAAAAGGTCGTAAGGCTCGATGAGACTTTCTTAAACATCGATTCCGAAGAGATGTTCAAGTATATAGAGATTGCTAAAAAAACACTTTCCGGAACGCTTGGCAACAATATTCTTGAGCTTAAGTACAAAAGTGCCGACGAGGAACCCGGCAGCATGCATCAGTTCCTTATGGGACTGAACGAAAGCGGACTCAAAAATCCCGAGCTTTGCGACACCTTCTTTGACCATGTCATCGAGCATTACGATTATCCGGGTAACTATCTGATTCTGCTCTTCCATGACGTTTACGATGTCATCACTAAAACAAGCGACAATCTGAAGCTCGATGAATCGGAGGAAAGCTATTCCTACACAATCTGTGCCGTCTGCCCCGTAATAAAGTCAAAGGCAGGTCTCGGATATCTTGAAAAGAGCAACACTATAGGTTCAAGATTCAGGGACTGGATTGTTGAGGCCCCCGAAACCGGTTTTCTTTTCCCCGCCTTCTCCGACAGAAGCTGTGACATTCACCACGTCGGCTACTACGCAAAGAATGCCCTGGATATTCATCCCGAGTTCATAGATAACATCTTAGGCTGTGAGAGCACAAGGACAATGACAGAGACAAGAAAGGCCTTCACTGCCATCGCAAAGCGCGCCTTTGCAAGTGAGGGCGATAAGGCAGAGGACATGATTATCGGTATACAGGAAGGTCTTGATGACATGGTCCAGGATCACGAAATCGAAGCCGGGTACGTCAATGAAACAGGTAAAACAGTATCAGAAGTTGAACCGCTTAAGGTTGACAAAGAAGAAATCAGACAGCTCGCAATCAATGCAGGCATTTCGGAACCCGCGGCAGATGAACTGAAGAAGGCTTTTGCCGAAGAATTCGGAAGTGAACCGATCAAAGCCGATGCCATCCTTGATTCAAAGCTTGTAAAGCAGAATGCGCCCAGAAAGAAGGAAAAGGAACTTACAAAGCAGATTGTTGAGCTCAAAGAACAGCTTAAAACCGAGCAGTCGGATTTTGATGTCATCCTGAATGTCAATCCGGATAAGCTTCGCAAGATTGAGACAAAAATCATTGATGACCGCAAATACATTGTTATTCCGCTTGATGAAGACGACAACGTCAAGGTCAACGGAGTTGAGACTCTTATGTAGACGTAAGTCGCATTCATTTCAGTATAATTTCATTATTAAAGAAAAGCATACTGACGCCGGGATTCTCATTATCCCGGCGTCAAACGTCAAATATCAAGTTCCGGCGGAACGTCGATTTCCTCACCAACGTACTTCCCGTTCTTTTTTCTCTGCCTTACGCATTCCGACAGCAGGTATTCTATCTGCCCGTTCACCGATCTGAAATCATCGTCTGCCCATGCGGCAATATCGGCATAAAGCTTTTCTGAAAGGCGAAGAGGTATCTGCTTCTTCTCTGCCATCAGTACAGACTTCCGGTGTTAACGATAGGCTGTGCATCGTGGTTGCCGCAAAGTACCACGAGAAGATTTGAAACCATAGCCGCTTTTCTTTCTTCGTCTAAATCGACAAGCTGCTTTTCATTGAGCTTTTCAAGAGCCATCTCGACCATTCCGACAGCACCGTCGACAATCATCTTTCTTGCGTCGATGATAGCCGATGCCTGCTGACGCTGAAGCATTACTGATGCAATCTCGGGAGCGTACGCGAGGTAAGTGATCCTCGCTTCAATAATCTCGAGTCCGGCTTCTGCGACCTTACTCTGAATCTCTTCCTTGATTCTCTGGGCAACTACCTCTGCCGAGCCGCGAAGGCTGCCCTCATCGGGATTGCCGTCTCCTGTTGTGTCGACTCCCTGTGCCACATCGTAAGGATAGATTCGGACAATGTTTCGAAGCGCACTGTCGCACTGAAGTGAAAGATACTCTTTGTAGTTGTCAACGTTGAATACCGCCTTTGCCGTGTCGGTAACTCTCCAGATTACTGCGATACCGATCTCAACAGGATTTCCGAGGCAGTCATTGATCTTCTGACGTCCGTTGTTAAGCGTCATAGCCTTCAGTGAAATCTTTTTTGAGAAAGCTTCGGGCTGAGCCTGATTTGTACCAGTTAATATTTTCAAAGCAGGCTGTGCCGGAGTTGCGTCACCACTCTGTGCAAGCTTTGTCTGTGCAGCGGGATTAACGGCTGAGCAAAAAGGATTTACAAAGTAAAAGCCGGGTTCTCTGATTGTGCCCCTGTAATTGCCGAACAATGTAAAGACAAGTGCTTCCTGGGGCTTGATGACCTTTAAACCGAGGAAAAGGATCCATCCGCAGCAAAGGATCAGGATTCCGAGAACAAGAAGAGGAACACCGATGCCCGCGTGATTATTGCCAATCTGCATTCCTCCGAAAATAATCATGGGAAATGCTGCAATGATCAAAACGATTGTAAGGAACATCATTAACATTCCGTTTCTATTGGTTGTGTAGATTTTTTCTGTCATATCAGTCACTCCTTATCTATTTGATATCATGATGATATCATATCAATTTCAAAAAGTCAACTGCATTATTTTCTTTTTTTCTGAACCGAATATCCAAATTTTCCGAGCTTCTCTCCAAGTGAAAAATACTCTCCGTGTGAATATGCCATCAGGTCACAGTCGTTAAGCAGGAATTTCCCCTTCCCGTCCATGAATCTGTCGTCTGCGGTTACCGCAAGCACCTTAGCTATGAACATCTCATGCGAACCGAGAAGTCTGCTTGATTCAACCTTGCATTCTATGCAGACAGGGCTCTCGGCAATGCCCGGTGCACCGATTCTTTGTGACGGCAGCGGCGTGAGATTCATCTCTTTAAATTTGTCTGTGTCGCGCCCCGATTTAACGCCGCAGTAATCGGTTGCCCGGGTAAGAGACTTCGTTGAAAGATTGATAACAAACTCTCCCGTCTCTTTTATAATACTGTAGGAATACCTCTCCGGTCTCACCGAAATCGAGACCATTGCAGGATCCGAACAGATTGTGCCCGCCCATGCGAGTGTAATGATATTCGGCTTCTCTCCCGGTCTCTGACAGCTCACCATGACTGCCGGAAGCGGATAAAGCATGTTTCCGGGTTTAAAAATCTCTCTTCCCATATTTGTACCCGTGTGACCTGCCGGAAGATCACACTGTCCTTTCTCATTTTTTCGGTAGTTTTTACTGCCGTTTTGCTCTATAATACTCTATATTACTAAAAAATACCAATATGCGGGAATTAATATGAAAAACTACGATCCAAACGAAACAGAACTGTTCGTACTTGATATGGACGGAACCTTCTACTTAAGTGACGACATCATCCCCGGTTCTCTCGAATTCTGCCGTGATGCCGTTTCACACGGAAAGAAAATCCTGTTCTTCACTAACAACTCATCAAAGAACAAACTCGGCTACATTGAAAAGCTTGCGAAGATGGGCTGCAGCATCACCGCCGATGACATCATGACTTCAGGCGACGTCACAACAAGGTTTTTAAACACCTACTACCCCGGAAAAAGCGTTTACCTGCTCGGAACGCCTGCCCTCGAAGAAGCATTTGCAGCAGACGGGATAACGCTTGTTGAATGTAATGATTCGAGCGGCGAATTTAAAACACCGGACATTGTCTGCGTCGGTTTTGATATGACACTTACATATGAAAAGCTCTCGAATGCCTGCACAGCCATCAGAAACGGTGCCGTCTACATTGCCACCCATCCTGACATAAACTGTCCCGTCAAGGGAGGGTTCATTCCCGATTGCGGTGCCTTCATTGCCGCAATCAATCTTTCAACACAGAAAAAGCCGAAAATCCTCGGTAAGCCTAACTACGAAACACTTGAAATGATCATGGATAAGTACAGACTTCCCAAAGAAAAAATCGCCTTCGTCGGCGACCGAATCTACACTGACGTTGCCACCGGCGTAAATCACGGTGCAAGAGGCATTCTTGTCATGTCTGGAGAAACCGATGAGACGATTCTTCGCGCCAGCGAAATAGTACCTGACGCTGTTTACCCCTGCCTCGGGGACATTAAGTTTTCGTAACCGGCAGCGGCTTATTTTGTCATCCTCAACGATACTGACTTATTCCGTCAGTATCATCAGTACTGACTTATTCCGTCATCCGCACCATCAGTCGTCTTATCAATCGCCTTAATCTGCACGTAGTATCCCGAGGTATCGTTCACCGCTACGAAGCAGCGATCTCCCACCTTGTGACCGATTACGGCTTTACCGAGGGGCGACTCGATTGAGAGCTTTCCCTTGAGTGCATTGCCGCGGATACTTGTTACAAGACGGTACTTTTCGGTCTCGTCATCGTCCTCAAAGTAAATCTCAACCGTATTATCGAGACCTGCCTCATCATCTGCAGATGTCTCATCAACAACCTCGGCAAACTTGAGCATTCTCTCAAGATATCCGATTCTGGTCTCATTCTTGTTTTTGTCACGCTTTGCCGCATGGTACTCAAAGTTCTCGCTCAGATCTCCGTGCGCCCTTGCTTCCTTTACCGCTTCGAGGCATTCCTTTCTAACGACAAGTTTTCTGTACTCAATTTCAGCTTCTATCTTCGCAATGTCTTCTTTTGTAAGTCTCTCTCCCATTTTTTCTGCCACTCCTTATACTTCGATAGGACGTATCAGTCTTGCTTCTATCTTCGCAATGTCTTCTTTTGTAAGTCTCTCTCCTTTTTTTCTGCCACTCCTTATGCTTCGATAAGACGTATCAGTCCTAATACAGTAATTTATCAAAATAGTATTATTTATTGCACAGTATGTCAATACTGTTCACACACAGAGAAATAACCGGAAACGTCTTCTGACTCCCCGCAAAAAGCCGGATACTGTTGAACAAAACGTTTCGTTTTCGGTGAAGAGATTCATTTTTTTGTTCATGAATGTTGAAAATTTGTATGGAAAACGCTTGCGGAAAGTAGTACAATTGTATATAGGCGGGTGTAGCCATCAGTTTTACAGGAGGAGGAGAAAAATGTCTAAAGTTCCATTCAGAACCTGGCACAGAATAGGGGCTGTGCAGAAGACGGCTATTACTATTGCAGTGATTGGGGCACTGTGCTGTCTTATTTTCGGAATTGTTGCCGCACCGAAGTTTACCGATTATTCAATCAATTCGGAGCTTGACGGCTTCGCAACGTCATCAAAGATTAATGCTTTAAGAGTCGAGCAAAGCATTGAAGAGGGAATTACATATTACAGCTCTGCCGCCCTCGCAAATGAAGTAAGGGATGCTCTCGAACGTCCCGACAACATCTACAGCAATGTTCAGGCACAGAATTACATAAAGAATTTTGCGTCACTCAGATCTGACACCGACGGTGTTTACATTGCCGACAGCGATTTCGTTCAGAGATTTCACAGCAAAGCCGATCGTGTCGGCAATAAGGTTTCGGATGATCAGGCAGTAACCGCCGGAATCCTTGGCGAATTTGAAAGAAACGGCAAAACATGCTATGTTGATGACGGTTCCATAAGCCCGATCACCGGAGGCGTTATTCTGTCATTCTACTGTCCCGTCTACAGCATTGACGGTGCAGCCTTTGAAGGAATCGTCGGCGGCGCAATCAAGATGCAGAGTTTTTCAGTCGAGTATCTCGGAACACTTGAAAAGGAAATAGGCTTTAAGATTTACAACAAAAACGGACTGATCCTTGCATCGGGAGATGTTGCTGAAATTGGTCTTTCTCTTGACGCAGATTCACTTGAAAAGCTTGTTGCACTCGACGGCACATCGGAGGTTACCTCCGGGCGTGAACTGATGCATGCTGTACACATTATCAGAGACGGAGATCTCATCTACGAAGAGACCAGGCCGATGGTTGAGACCATCAACACCGCCCGCAATGTTGCGGCTGTTGTTATTGCACTGTTTTGCATAATGATCCTTGTTATTCTCGGACTTGTTCTTGCAATGAGCAAAATGTACTTTAAGGATGATCTTAAGGTTCAAAACACAGTTCATGAGATGGGACGTCTTAATTTCAGTCCCGAGCTCGACGGCGAACTTGCTCTCTACAGCGGTGCGAAGAGTCCCCAGGGTAAGCTTGCAGATACGCTTCTTGGCATGAGGCAGTCGCTTTACAGCACAATCGGAAGCATCAGCGAAGGTGAAAGAAGAATTGTAAAAGCCTGCGAAGAGCTTAAGAAAACAGAACAGGAACTCGCTTCCGCATCAGACAGGACAGGCGAGGGAACTATTCAGCTCTCTGCAGCAATGGAGCAGACGCTCGTATCACTGGCCGACATGACTGATGAAGTCAGGCACCAGTCCGAAAGCATTACCGAAATGAGCAGCGACATTACAAGTGCATCATCACAGCTTGATGACTTTATTGCAAAGACAGCCGTTGTTCTTAGCAAGACAGACGATCTTATTAAAGGCAATGATGCTACAGCAGCAAAGACAGGTCAGGATGTCACGGTCTGCCTTGAAGCACTGGGAAGTGCAAAAGGTATTCAGGAAATGGTCGAATCAATTAAAGAAATTTCGGCTCAGACCAATCTTCTGTCGCTCAATGCTTCCATCGAAGCAGCCAGAGCCGGCGATGCGGGTCTCGGATTTGCGGTTGTTGCGGATGAGATCAGGAAGCTGTCGTATCAGACAAATGAAGCAGCTTCTAAGATCGAAGTTCTTGTAACTAAATCCCTCGAAGCTGTAGGAATGGCCGAAAAGTGTTTCACTTCGGTAGAACAGTACATTGTCGGAAATGTCGGTGAAATGCTGTCAAGCGTAAAGACGCAGAACTTCGAGCTCTCAGAAGGTCTTTCAGGCTTCAGGTCATCACTCGTCGGAGTGAAGGAGCGTGCAGAAAGTCTTGAGGCATCCATGAAGAGCATGACAGATGCAATCTCCGAGATTAAAAACGCATCCGAAATCAATGCTCACGAGATTCAGGACATCGGAGTTTGCAGTGACGAAGTCGCTAAGAACGCATCACGTGTGTCAGCCGGCATCGAATCGTGCAGCAAGGTTGCTGAAGCACTTTCCGAAGAAGTAAAGAAGTTCAGCTTATAATTGATCAACATAAATTGTTATATGAATGAGACGGTTTTCTGATTATTGCAGAAAACCGTCTTTCTAACCTAAAAACAGCATGTCGCTTTCAACATGCTGTTTTTTGCTTTATTGAACGTATTTTCCATTAATCAAAAAGAAACTCTTCCATGATGATGTTGCTGACGTCGATGCCGTCTTCTGTCAGAAAAACTCTGCCGCCTTCGTCAGCAAGAAGCTTCATGCTGACAAATTTTCGCGTTACCTCTCCAAACACGCTCTCGAAGCTTTGTCCAAAGCGCGAAGCAAACTCCTGCTTCGACACGCCCTTCATAAGCCGGAGTCCAAAGATCATGAAATCCTCCATTGCGGCTTTTTTGTCGACTTCCTCTTCCTCGTAGCGTTCCCGCACGACACTTCCGAGATATGACATGTTATAGTCGATGTAGTCACGCAGCTCGGGATTGTTCTTATATCGACGGCCTTTGTAGAAGGACGATGCGCCGAGGCCGAGTCCCAGGTACTCTCCGCCTGTCCAGTAGACCATGTTATGACGGCTCTCGCGCCCGGGTTTTGCATAGTTCGATATTTCATAACGCGAAAAACCGTATTCCGAAAGTATCTGCCTCGTGAGGCGATACATTCTTCTGTCTGTTTCTTCATCAGGGATATTAAGCCCGTCCACACATCCGTGATCGGCATACTGTGCAAAGAACGGCGTTCCCTCTTCTATTATGAGGCTGTACGCACTGATGTGTTCAGGGGAAAGCTTAGCTGCTTTTCTTAAGCTCTCCTCCCAGTCAGAGACTGTCTGTCCCGGGAGTCCGCTCATAAGATCCACATTGATATTTGAAAAACCAAGCTCTCTAGCAAGCCGGTAGTTCTCTGTAAAATCCTCAAACGAATGAATTCTTCCCAGAAGCTTAAGCTCACTCTCAATTGTCGACTGAAGCCCGATGCTCAGTCTGTTGATGCCAAGCTCTCTGTAACAAAGAAGCTTCTCACGGGAAATCGTCCCCGGATTGCACTCCATCGTTATCTCGGCATCCTCCGAAATTGTAAAGACCTCGCAAAGTGCCTCAAAAATTGCCGATACATCCGCTACATCAAGCAAAGACGGTGTTCCTCCGCCGAAGAAGACCGTCCCGATTTCACGTCCATAGGTTTCAAAACCGTAGCTCTTTATTTCATTGACAAGTGCCAACACATAGTCCTTTCTGACCGTTTCATCGGCAGGTGCCGAGAGAAAATCGCAGTATCTGCACTTTCTGACACAGAAAGGAATGTGAATGTAGAGGCTCAGATCAGCCATATTTACTCCGGTTTGTATTCAAACTTCGGCATCAGCGAAAGCTTGAAAAGATTTGCCGCATGCTTTTTGTCTATTAGCTCCTTCGTGGTGGGATCATCAATTTCGCCCGTCCTTATGTAACGGTCAAGTACTTCATATGTAAAACCGAGATTTTCCTCATCCGTCTTTCCGCAAAGCCCGTCAATAGGAACCTTGTGCGTGAGTTCGTAAGGAAGTCCGAGCTCATCTCCGATGGCAATGACCTCCTGAACAGTCATGTCCGAAAGCGGTGAAAAATCTCCGACAGAATCACCGTATCTGGTCGAATAACCTACCCAGTCCTCACTCAGATTGCAGGTGTTTGCAACCCTTCCGTTGTTTGACTGTGAAACTGCATAAAGCGTTGCCATCCGTATTCTCGGAGGAATGTTTACCTTCGTCTGTTCAGAAACATCAAATTCACCGGCGCTTCCCTCCTCAATAGCCTTAATCACAGCTGATACTGTTTCGCCGACATTTACGGTGTAGCTCTTTATCCCAAGATGCTCAACAAGCATCCTGCCACAGTCGATGTCGTGCTGAACGCCCTGAGGCATCAGGACTCCTATAACCCTGTCCTTTCCGAGCGCCTTTACGCAAAGAGCTGCCACAACAGAGCTGTCCTTTCCGCCGCTGATACCGACAACGGCATTGCAGTCCTTTCCGTTTTCGGCAAAGAAATTGCGAATCCAGAAAGTAATATCTTCAGTTACCTTCTTAACATCAAACTTCGGCATAACCTACCTCCGCCCGTTCTCTTATTCATCATCAAGCTTCAAAACACTCATGAAGGCGCTCTGAGGAACTTCCACAATACCGATCTGACGCATTCTCTTCTT
>JAZLIL010000028.1:0-3505 GCA_045617405.1 Lachnospiraceae bacterium
ACATGCTTCCCGGTTTCGTCATAATACATGGCACGGGAGGCGGTCTTGATTTCCGGCTCAGGAAGGAGTGTCCTTTCTGCGAAAATCAGGTGAATGTGATAGTTGGTCTTGCGTTTGTTGTGGTGCAGAGCGGCGATGCACTCTACACCGCATTGTTTCTTGAAGCTGTCAGTGAATTCCTTCAAAACCATATTCGGGTCAAGCTCGGTATAGCTCTCCGGTAGGGCAATGATCAGCTCTCTTGCCTCGATACATTTTCCCTCGATGCCGCTGCGCTTGAACTCCTGCTGATTCTCCGCAGCGAGCTTTTTCCAGAAATCCCGGTCAGTGGTTTCATAAACAGCGTACAGGTTTTCCTGCCTTGCATGGCTGGAAATATAGCTGATTCTTCCCTTAACATTCGGCAGCTTCGACATCTGAATAAAAGAGTGTCTGCCCATGTCTCACCTCCGTTCTCCGTCCCTCGTCTCCAGCAAATGCAGGAGCATTTGCACGGGCGTGAGTACCGCAGTACGAAGCCCGCATACCGACAGAACTGCCGCAGCAGACAGGGCGGTAACGAAAAGAAGCGATGCTCTATGCAGCGATGCTTTCCGCTGGTTTGACGAAGGCCGGTCTTGTGGGCCGGTCTGAGGAAAAACAGGCCCCCGGCAGGGCGAAATACCCGGAGTACAAATCGTCAGATTTGTGCGATGGGTGTATTTCGCTCTCAAACGCCGAGGGCTTTGATGGTATCGGCCTGTCAGCCGATACGCTTGACTTCGTTTTCATTTAACAGATTGCGTCCCTGATTGATTTCCATGAAATGCTCCAGCGTATCTCGCCGGATGATCGTCTTTCGTCCCACCTTCAGAACCGGAATCTTGCCCCAGTCCACCAACTTGCGCATGGTGTTTCTGCCGATGCTCGTATACTCCGCTGCTTCTTCAATCGTAAATCCCATCTTCATCTCCGACATCAAGGTACCTCCTCTCTTTGGTTACTCAAATTGCGCTTCCCCATAGTGTTCATCTCCTTTTGGAATACTCATTTTGCAACTTTGCAGATTTATTATAATCAGTTCTCCGTATCTTGTCAACTCATTATGCAACGCATTAACAAAATATTTTAATTATTTTTGCATGTTGCTATTGCAAATTGCAACGAGACATAGTATAATGACCGTGTTGGAGGTGAAAACCAATGAAAGACAAACCATGTTTTACGGCAAAACAGGTAGGACAGCGAATTAAAGAGCGCCGTCTGGAACTCAAGCTTTCCATGGGAGAGCTTGGCGAACGGTTAGGTGTGAACAAGTCCACCATCCAAAGATATGAAGTGAATGGAATCGAACCGGATAAGATCATGAAGATTTCCCCTGTGGCAGAAGCATTGCTCACCACACCGGAATGGCTGACCGGTCTTTCCGAAAGCAAGGAGTATGATACATACACTCTTTGCGAACGGGACATTCAGCAGCATATCAAGGCATACCTTGAAACCATTTCTACTACCGTTGACACCGAGCCGCACCAGCAGATGCTGAACGGCTTCCTTGGACAGATGATTGATATGTACGCAATTATCTGCCAGCACTTCGGCAGAGCAATGGTTGAGGCTGACCGTATCGCAGCCGATGAAGGATTGAAAGAATCCTTGAAGCGATATGCGATTGAATCCGGTGACATCACCGAGAAGGCATACCGCAACGAAATGACAGATCCGCTAAATGACATGAAGCGGATGGTAGATTGTCTGCTCCGTCTGTACGATGTTGTAGGGCGCAATTCCATTTCTGAGTTCTATCAGATCACAATGGAAGCCCAGGTACGTCTGGATGAACGGAACAACTCCGTGGCACCTTGAAAAGTGAAAAAGCCAGTCCCTTTTGACTGGCAGATGTGATATATTTCATTTACGCACAACATATGTCACAGACCCGATTGCCACGGATGCGAATTTTGAAAGGAGTTTTTATCTATGGCAAGAGGTTCTGTAAGAAAGAAAGGCAAAAAGTGGTACTACCGCTTCTATGTTGAGGACGAGAGCGGCAGACAGGTTCAGCGTGAGTTTGCGGGCACCGAGAGCAAAAGCGAAACGGAAGCCCTGCTGAGAAAGGCAATGGAGGACTACGAGGCAAAGAAGTTTGTAGCGAAGTCCGATAACCTGACGGTGGGAGACCTGCTCGATCTGTGGGTAGAGGAAGAACTGAAACCGGGCAATCTGAGCAACGGGACGGTTATGACCTACACCACGACCATCAATCAGATTAAGAAGCACCCCATCGGCAAACGCAAGCTGAAAACGGTAACGGCTGACCATCTGCAAAGCTATATCGACTTTCTCAGCTTCGGCGGCACAAACCCGGACGGGACAGTATCCGCTCCGAAAAGCAAAGGATATATGCGTACCTTCTCCGCAGTCCTGCAAGGCGCATTCCGCTTTGCGGTGTTCCCTAAAAGGCTCATTTCCTTTAATCCCATGCAGTTTGTAGTAATGCGTGGAAAGAAGGAGGAAGTGGAGCTGTTCAATGAGGACTGTGACGACGAGCTGACTGTTCCGACCATCTCACATGAGCAGTTTTTGGCTTTGGAAGATTTTCTTCGAAAGAAGGAAAATCCGGCGCTGCTTCCCATTCAGATTGCCTACTACACCGGGCTTCGTATTGGTGAAGCGTGTGGGCTGACATGGCAGGACATCAACCTTGACGAACAGTATCTGACCGTAAGGCGCAGTGTCCGCTATAATCAACCGAGACGCAAGACCGAGATTGGCCCCACCAAGCGAAAGAAGATCCGCAGGGTGGACTTCGGTGACAAGCTGACGGCAATTCTGAAACAGGCAAAGGCAGACCAGCACAAGCACCGCTTCCAGTATGGCACACTGTACAGCCTCAACTACTACAAGACGGTGACGGAGAAAAGCCGAACCTACTATGAGGTTTACAGCTTGCAGAGAACGGAAGAAGTACCGGAGGACTACAAGGAAATCTCCTTTGTATGCCTCAGACCGGACGGCACCTATGAATCGCCCCACGCGGTAAGTCTTATGTGCAAGACGGCGAAGAAAAAGGTTCCCGGTTTGGAGGACTTCCACTTCCATATGCTGAGACACACCTACACGAGCAATCTGCTGTCAGGCGGTGCGGCTCCGAAGGATGTGCAGGAGCTGTTGGGGCATTCCGATGTGAGTACCACGATGAACATTTACGCTCACTCTACAAAAGAGGCAAAGCGTACTTCCGCAAGACTGCTGGATAAGGTAGTCGGTGAAGGGTAAACAAAAAAGTAGCGCTTGTTTTCCCTCATAAGGGCAAAAACAAGGGCAACTGGGTATCTGATAAGCAAATAAGAGCCAAAAAGCCAGTAAAATCAACGGTTTTTAAGGGCATGGAGACATAAATCTTAATTTATTACTGAAAAAGCGCGAAAATAAGCTAAGTCTACCAATGGTTCATTCCATTTTGATGAGTAATTCAGTAGTATGACATCAAAGAAGGGAGGAAAATCTATGGATCAGGAGAGAA
>JAZLIL010000029.1:0-17784 GCA_045617405.1 Lachnospiraceae bacterium
CACTTCACTACGTTTCAGAGTGGTGGAAGCAGCTTTACGGTGAGAGTGAGGGAAAGGATCAGAAGGGTATCTTCCCGGCAGCTGTCGATCTTACAACAGATCTTCATTCCATGGGGCAGTTCATCCAGGACGGTCAGAGGACACTCTTTGAGACAGTTATCAACCTCGAGAAGTCGGCAGATCAGATCATCATCGGCGAGGAAGAGGTCGACCTTGACGGACTCAACTATCTCAAGGGTAAGAGCGTTGATTTTGTAAACAAGAGCGCTATGCAGGGAACAAGACTCGCCCACACCGACGGCGGAGTTCCCAATCTTCTCATCAACCTTCCCGAAAAGACAGAGTTTGCTCTCGGACAGCTCTTCTATTTCTTCGAGTTCGCATGCGGCATCAGCGGTTATCTGCTTGCAGTCAACCCGTTCAACCAGCCGGGCGTTGAAAGCTACAAGAAGAATATGTTTGCACTCCTCGGAAAGCCCGGATATGAAGAACTCTCCGCAGTTCTTGCAAAGAGGCTTGGCTAGTGCATCGTCCTGCAAATAACTACACCAAATAACTTGCCTGAATTTCCTACTGCTTCATCAGTAAAACTTGTCGTAGCCCGCTACGCCTGCGTTTTTCTTCTTTGCAGGACGAAAATTCATTCTGCGTTTTTGGTCCAGTTAATTTTTGGACGCTGCACTAGTTCCGGAAGATATAAAAGAACCTGTCATGAGTCTTGAAAAGGGGCAAATTAATGCGTCAGGGACATGAGAAATATAAATTCAAGGGTAGACACATTTCTGTGCGGGGGACAGTCGGTTTGGCGCTGTCCCTTGTACTTCTTGTGCTTTCAATCGGTCTTCTTGCGTTTTCGGCAGTCAATTCCTTTGCTACAGAGGCCATGGCCTGGATCGGGATTGCTGCTGTAATCCTCGGGATCGTAAACATTGTGAACTGCGCGAGGAGCCTGCGTGAAGCCGATATCTACACAACACCGCCGATTGCGGGGATTGTCATCGGATTCGTTTCGGTGATCATCCTTCTCTTTTCCTATATTGCCGGAGTGGTGTCAATGTAATTGTCGGTCTTCTGACAGATTACTGTCACAAAATAAACATATTCGTTCGATAAGCTTAATATATGAAAAAAATAAAGCTTCTGACATTTATAATACTGATTTTTGTAGCCGGACTGTTTTCTGTTCCGGCTGTTGTTCGTGCAGAAGAACCGGTGGGCTACTGTACAGCCGACAATTACATAAATGTCCGCACAGGGCCCGGAACCGATTACAGCATTGTCTGCCTGAACGGCGAGAATGTTCATCTGACGCATAATAAAATCGTGTCCATCATTGCGGAATACGGTGAATGGGATTGCGTTGTTTTTGATTACAACGGGACAAGCGTTCTCGGCTATGCCATCAACAGCTACATTAAGAAGGGCCTTCCCGATGATCTGACAAATGCCGCCGGAAGTACGGGCTCGGGTAATTCAGGTACCGGAAATGGCGGAGGCACTGGTTCCGGTTCGGGAAATGCGGACGGAGGCAGTTATTCAAATCTTCCGGATTTTACACCTGATTCAGGAAACACTCAGCCGGGTTCGGAATCAGGGAACACTTCTTTTCAGCAGGATTTGGGCACAGGGAACACTCAGCCGGGTTCGGGCTCCGGGAATACTTCTTCGCAGACAGGATCGGCTTCTGAGAATTCTTCCTCTCAGACAGGTTCGTCGTCTGAAAGCACCGGAACGTCTTCAGACTCTGAGAGTACCGGAACATCGTCCCCTTCGGCACGTCTTTTCCCCGATGAAAAGTATGAGTACAGGGCACATGTTCTTGCCAACTCGCTCAACATGAGAAAGAAGGCGGGAACGGATGCAAAGATTGTTGCAAAGCTCACGAAGGACACAGCCGTTTATGTTCTCGGACAGACAATGTCGGGCGGATCCAAGTGGTACAGGATTGCTCTTTTTGCAGAAGACGGAGAATGGCAGTACGGTTACTGCATGAGCCTTTACATCGGACTCGACTACGATGTCTTCACCAAAGGAAAGATAAAGACTGATAAGTCGGTTCTTTATAAGAGTGCGTCCGGTTCATCCAAGAAGCTTCTGAAGCCTAACGGAAAGGAGCTTAAGCTTGCAAATCTGAAGGCAGTGAAAATTCTTTCGGAAAAGACTGTCGGAAATGTCAAGTGGCTTCGTGTCAGGGCAAAGGTCGGCGGCCTTAAGTACAAGGGCTACATCCTCGAGAAGAATGTAAAGCTTGCCTACAAAAAGCCCGCTGTGACCGAAACGGCGGAACCGGAACAGGAGCAGGAACCTGTGAAAGATCTTCCCATGCCCGAAATCGAAGAGGGAGACGGAAAGAGTCCAGCAGGCGGAAAGATGGAAGGCAGCAATGCAAAGATTGAGGGCGCGGCAGCACTTGCAATCCACGATGAAGCAGCCTACAGCTCGCCTCTTGTCAAGTACCTTGACGGAACGCCGATTCTCATCTGTTCGGGACAGCAGGTTGACGTTCAGAGATCCGTAACAGACGGCGAGATTATCTGGTGCTTTATCAGAGTAAATCTTAACGGGACCGATTATTACGGATACATCAACAGAAAGTATGTGGTAACAGACAGCGAGATCGATCTGCAAAGCCTTTCATATGGCGAGAGCGATCCCGAATATGATTTTGAAACGAAGCTTGAAAGAGAGGGCTTTCCCGAAAGCTACAAGGTCAAGCTTCGTGCTCTTCATGCAGAGTATCCGAACTGGGAATTCAAGGCCTATCAGACCAATCTCGACTGGCAGACCGTAATTGACAACGAAGCCATTCCCGGAAAAAATACAATCCCAAACTCCTATGGCCTCGAGTGGAAGTCATTTGATAACGGAGCCTACAACTGGAAGACAAACACCTTTATCGTGTTTGACGGAAAGTACTGGGTTACCGCTTCGCGCGAGGCAGTCGAGTATTACATGGATCCGAGAAATTTCCTCGAGGCGTCGACAATCTTCCAGTTTGAGAAGCTCGCCTACAATCCGTCCCATCAGACAATCGAAGGTGTTGAAAACATTCTTAAGAATACCTGCCTGCACGAATCGCAATACAATTATTCAGAAGGCGGCAGGACCTATGCACTGTCCTACGGTGAGTCCATTATCATGGCAGCCGAGTACTCGGGCGTGAGTCCGTTTCATCTCGCTTCCCGCATCAAGCAGGAGGTTGTCCTCAGCACAACATCGCTAAGCAACAGTGTTTCGGGAACGGTTGAAGGCCACGAGGGTATCTACAATTTCTACAACATCGGCGCAAATGATTCGGCAGTACCCAATCAGAACATTATTAACGGACTGAATTTCGGCGAGAAGGGAAGTAGCAGCAAGGAGCTTAATCATTCAATTCTTATTCCCTGGAACACGCGTCTTCGTGCGATTCTCGGCGGCGCTTTCTACATCGGCTACAACTACATCAATCGAAGTCAGGATACGATTTATCTCCAGAAATTCAATGTTTCGCCGACAAACACTTACGTTCATCAGTACATGTCAAATGTCGAAGCACCCTGGGCGGAGGGAAAGAAGGTCTACCAGGCATATGAAGACCCGGCGTCCATCAGGATTGTCTTTTCTATTCCTGTTTACCGGAATATGCCGGCATTTCCGTGTCCTAAGCCCTCAAAGAAGCTCAATCCCAACAACTGGCTCAAGAGTCTGAAGTTTTTAACTAACATCGGGAAGAAGACAGCTCTGACACCTTCCTTTGACATGTCAAAGAATCAGGATTACAGCATCATCGTTCCTTTCAGCTGTGACAGAGTGACGCTTGAGTACGCAACAGTCGCTGATTCGGCAAGGCTCATCGGAAATCCCTACTTTGAGCTTCAGGTCGGAGTAAACGAACTTGACGTTCAGATACAGGCAGAGGATGGCAGCGTCAGGAACTATCATGTTACGTGTGTCAGAGAGGAAGCACCTTCGGAACCGACACCCGAACCCACACCGGAGCCGACACCCGAACCCACACCGGGGCCGGCACCCGAACCCACACCGGAGCCGGCACCCGAACCCACACCGGAACCGGCACCCGGACCAACACCGGAAGGCGGAACCGATTTTTCGGGACTGCCTGATTTCACACCGATGTAAGCCACCCTCAGATAGAGGTTTAAAAGGGACGGGACCGCAGGAAGTAAATGTGCTTCTCGTATGTCCCGGTGCAGAAAGGATGCGACATGAAGAAGATTTTTAGAATAACTGTATTTGTTTTTCTGATTATGGCAGCCGCACTGTCCGTAAAATCCGAGAACGTCCTCGCATCAAGCGCGGGAATATCCTTTGAATCGGTTAAATCGCAGATTGCCGTTGATGAAGAAGTGAGCATTTTCGTTAAAATCCGTGCCGATGTTATACCCGGTGATTTTCAGGGCTTTGTAACTTACGACTCCGATGTGCTTGAGTATGTACCCGAAGAGGAGCTTGAGGAGATAGTAACCGGATCTGACGGAATCCTGAGAATAAATGACAGCGTATTCAGCGCCGAGGGCAAAGAGCGGGAATACGAACTCAAATTTAAGGGCATCGCAAGAGGATCGTCACAGATTACGATGCGAGGAACCCCCGAGCTCTACGAGTACGATACAGGTTATCTCATGAGTGTTGCAAGCGGTTCGCTTGTAATCAGCGTTAAGGCAGCCGAGAGTGCATCAAACGAGAATTCTCTCGAGCTCATCAAGGTCAGCCCCGGAGAACTTACACCTGTATTTGATCCTGCTGTTACGCAATATGCCGTTGAGGTTGAAAATGAAACGACTAAGCTTGTTGTCAGTGCTTTTGCGAAGGATGAGAAGTCTGAAGTAACGGTCTTTGGGAACAATGCCCTGCTTGTCGGCGATAATGACGTTGAAATTTGCGTAACTGCCGAGAACGGCGAGATCAGGGAGTACCACATAAACGTTTTCAGACCCGATGCACCGGTTGAAGACGAGCCGGAGGAGACAGGCATCACTGCCTTTACGGATTCCGACGGAATCGTGCTCCATGCGAACTACACCTATCTTGTCGTAAGCGATCTTGGAAGTCTCGAAGTTCCGGACGGATATGTTGCGACGAGTGTCATCATCAGCGGTACAAACGTTAAGGCATATACTCCAAAGGATGATCTTAGCTGCAGATGGCTTCTGATGCCGTTAAAGGTAAACGCTGATACCGGGCCTGCATGGTACGTTTACGACAGAGAAGAGAAGACGGTCCAGCTTCACACCAAGCTGTCCGAGGTAAAGCCAAAGAATACACAGGTTCAGGTTGCGGCGCAGGACAACGAGATGGCGAAGAAGTATGAGAGGAGTGTATCGAACATGAAACTTGTGATAGCTGTTCTCAGCGGTCTGTGCGTGGTTCTTATCATCCTTGTCATCAGATTTTTTATGAAATCGCGAGGTATGAGCGATAACTTCTGATACAGTGTTTTATATGCGACGGAGGTGGTAAAATGCTTTGTGACATCTGCCAGCAGAACGAGGCGGTCATCCACTATTCAGAGGTGGTTAACGGGATTAAAAAGGAGAAGCATCTTTGCGGAAATTGCGCAAAAGCACACATGGAAAAGCTCTTTTTCACGGGAACAGTGAAGGATTGCGTAAACTCGATTGAGTTCTTTTCTTCAGGGTTTGGCACACAAATCAAGCCGCAGAACGAAGATGAAAACAACATTGTCTGCAAGGCCTGCGGGACAACGCTTTCACAGCTTCGTAAAAACGGGAAATTCGGATGCAGGAAGTGTTATGAGTCTTTTGCCGATTATCTTCCCGACATGTTTAGAAGAATCCAGGGTATGACCTATCATGTAGGGAAGCATCCTTTCGGGGCCAAACCGTTCGATCCTTCCACAATCGCTTCCGAGGAACCTCTTGAAGACATTCATGGCAGGATTATGAAAGAGGCGCTGAGCGAGGCAAGCGAACAGCTTATGCCCGGACCCGAAGAAAAGAAAAAGCGCAGCAGGGAAAAGGAGTATAACGAGGCAGAGGGAACAGATGCAAGGGCGTATATTAATTCCCTGAGAAAAGAGCTTATGGAGGCACTTGCCGAGGAGGATTATACCACTGCGGCACATATCCGCGATCGGATAAAGGAGCTCGAGAGGACAAAAGACGTTAAGCCGGGCTCATCCGAAAAGAATGGGGGGCCGGCAGCCGGAGAGGGATCTGATAAGCCCTGAATTGGAGGCAGAGATGGAAAAATGGTATGAAAAGGTCACAGACAGTGCCGATCCTGTAATTTCGAGCAGAATCAGGCTTGCGAGAAATCTTTGGGAGTACGATTTTCCCTCGAAGCTTTCTGACAGTCATGCAAAGACATTGGTCGCAGGTCTCCGCGAACTCTCTGAAATCTTTGAACGTGCCGAAGGCATGAAATATTACAGCTGCAATGTGAATACCATTTCCGAGACAAACAGGAATTCAATGGTTGAGTGGCATGTCATCAGCCCGGCATTTGCGGAGAAAAAGCAGGACACGGGCCTCATTCTCTCAGAGGACGAGGGCATCAGTGTAATGATCAATGAGGAGGATCATTTGAGGATTCAGTCGGTGGTGAGCGGCTCGGATATCCTTTCGGCCTGGAAGAGGGCAAATCTCATTGACCGTCTGATAGAAGACAATATTGCATATGCCTATGACACGCGTTACGGCTACCTGACGAGTTGTCCGACAAATACCGGAACGGGTCTTCGCGTTTCGAGCATGCTGTTCCTTCCGGCACTGACACTTGCGGGAAAGATAGAGCGTCTTGTCTACGAGACAGGAAAGTACAACATGGTTATCAGGGGCATGTATGGCGAAGGGACAAAATCCCAGGGATATCTGTACCAGGTGTCAAACCAGAAGACACTCGGGCGTTCCGAAGGCGAGCTGATGGACAATCTCACACAGCTTGTAGAACAGATAGTGTATAAAGAAAAACAGCTTCGTGATGACATTATCACAAACAACTACTATACTGTAGAGGATAAGGTCTGCAGATCCTACGGCGTAATAAAATACGCGCGGACACTTGGAATCGATGATGCCATGATGCTTCTGGCACAGGTCAAGTTCGGTCTGGACACCGGTCTTCTTAAGCCGGATGTTCCAATCAAGGCGAACCTGCACAATCTGATGATGGCGGTTCAACCCGCTTCAGTTCGTCAGGCAGTCGGAAGGAGCCTGTTCGGAGAAGAGATTGACCGCGTGCGTGCTGATTTTCTCCGAAATGTATTTAACGGGGGAAACGGCTTCAAGGATTTGAAGTAGTCCCGGATTGTATATGATATATCACCGGATTCGGGATTCCGCTTGGAACCGGTCTTCGGTTTGCCGCAATATAAGTGGCGGAATGGAGTTTATATGAATGAACGTTTTACGGAAGAAGCCAGAAAAGCGCTGAGAATGGCCGGTGAGGCCGTCAGCGAGCTTGGCCACAGCTACATCGGAACGGAGCATCTGCTTCTCGGACTGCTTCGCACTGACTGCGTGGCCGCGAAGATCCTTCTTGCAAACGGGGTGGAAGAGGAAAAGATGAAGGAGCTTATCAGCCAGCTGATTGCTCCCGACGGAAATGTGCATGTTGCAGATGCCGACGCAATGACTCCCAGAGCGCGTGAAATTATCGAGCGTTCCATCAAAGAGTCAATCGCAATGAAGAGCAAGCAGGTCGGAACGGGTCATCTTCTTATAGCCCTTCTCAAATCGTCAGATTGCATCGCAGTCAGGCTTTTGAACACAATCGGCGTCAATCTTCAGAAGATTTTCACCGACATTCTTACGGCAATGGGTGTAGATGTCCGCGAGATAAAGGATCAGGCGTCAAACGCGAAGAGGGCAAACGGCAGGAAGACAGGCAATACACCGACTCTCGATCAGTACAGCCGTGACCTTACTGCGCTTGCAAGGGAAGGAAAGCTTGATCCCGTGGTGGGAAGAGAGCAGGAGGTAACGCGATTAATCCAGATTTTGAGCCGCAGAACGAAGAATAATCCCTGCCTTGTCGGAGAACCCGGAGTCGGAAAGACGGCGGTCGTTGAGGGACTCGCGGCAAAGATTGTGGCGGGAGATGTTCCCGATCCCGTCAAGAACAAGAGAGTCGTTACGCTCGATCTTTCGGGTATGGTTGCGGGCTCTAAGTACAGAGGAGAGTTTGAGGAGAGAATCAAGAGGGTTGTGGCAGAGGTCATTGCAGACGGTAATGTCATGCTCTTCCTTGATGAGCTTCACACAATAATAGGAGCAGGCGGAGCAGAGGGCGCCATCGATGCTTCAAACATCTTGAAGCCGTCTCTTGCAAGGGGCGAGCTCCAGCTTATCGGAGCCACAACACGCGAAGAGTACAGAAAGTACATTGAGAAGGATGCGGCCCTTGAGAGACGTTTTCATCCCGTTGTGGTTGATGAACCCACTGAGGACGAGGCTGTTGAGATCCTTTTGGGACTTCGTGAGGCATATGAAAAGCACCACAAGGTTCAGATCACAGATGATGCCGTAAGGGCAGCTGTCAAGCTTTCGGCGCGCTATGTCAATGACAGATTTCTGCCCGATAAGGCCATTGACCTTATGGATGAGGCAGCATCAAAGGTAAGTCTGAGCACATACATTGTCACACCCAGGACGAAGGCACTTGAGAAGAAGCTTGCCGAGCTTGAGCAGCAAAAGGAAGATTTTATCCGTGCCGAAGCCTATGAAAAGGCGGGACAGATTAAGAAAAAGCAGGAAAAGACGAAAAAGGCCATCGAGGAAGAGAAGGAGGCTCTCGCAAAGCTTCGTGAAGAGCGTGCTCTTCTTGTTACAGAAGATGAGATAGCTGAAGTTGTAGCAACCTGGACAAAGATTCCCGTAAAGAAGCTTGCCGAGGAAGAGACAGAGCGTCTTCGCAAGCTTGAGTCCATCCTGCATGAAAGAGTTGTTGGGCAGGAAGAAGCCGTATCGGCTGTTTCCAAGGCAATCAGGAGAGGACGTGTCGGACTTAAGAGTCCCAACCGCCCTATCGGATCGTTTTTGTTCCTCGGACCTACGGGCGTTGGAAAGACGGAACTTTCGAAGGCTCTTGCCGAGGCGGTTTTCGGTTCTGAGAATTCAATCATCAGAGTCGATATGTCTGAATACATGGAGAAGCATTCGGTCTCAAAGATGATAGGGTCACCTCCCGGCTACGTCGGATTTGAAGAGGGTGGTCAGCTTAGCGAAAAAGTGCGCCGAAATCCGTATTCGGTCATCCTTTTCGATGAGATTGAGAAGGCACATCCCGATGTCTTCAATGTCCTTCTTCAGGTACTCGATGACGGCCACATCACTGATGCCCAGGGGCGTAAGGTAAGCTTTAAGAACACGATTATCATCATGACATCAAATGCCGGTGCCGCTTCCATCGTTTCACCGAAGCACATGGGCTTTACTTCGGGTGACAATGCACTTGCAGATTACAACCGGATGAAGGACGGTGTAATGGAAGAGGTTAAGCGTATCTTCAAACCGGAATTTCTGAACAGAATCGATGAGATAATCGTATTCCATTCACTTACCCGAGATAACATCAAAGAGATTGTTTCCATTATGTTAAAGCAGGTTGCTGACCGATGCAGGGAGCAGATGAACATCCGCCTCACTTCCGACGCCTCATTCGTGAATTACATTGCCGAAAAGGGCTTTGATGAGAAGTATGGTGCACGTCCGCTTCGCCGCGCAATCCAGACTGACGTTGAGGACAGGCTTTCCGAGGAGATTCTTGACGGAAGAGTAAGAGCCGATGATTCGGTCAAAGTCGTTTACGAAAAGGAAACGGTTAAATTCAAGGTGCGTCATAAGAAAAGCGATGCCGAATGAGATGCAGTCATCCGGCGGATGAGTTTCTTATGTACTGCAAGAATATATGGATTTTTTATTAATAGTGTGTTAACATTAACTTGGTATATACTTATCAATCAGGAGGATTGAAACAATGTCAAAAGTAGTCGAAACACTGATTCGCAAAGAGAGTAACGGAACTCTCAGTTTTGGTGACTTTACACTTGCAGAAAAGAAAAAAGTAAGTGATTTCAATTTCGGCGGTGACGTTTATAAGGTTAAGACCTTCAACGAGATCACTAAGCTTGAGTGCAATGAGATGTTCGTTTATGAGTCGGTTCCCGGAACTGCGGTTTTCAATTTTGTAAAGGGAGACAAGGAGGTTACCTTCGGTGTTGTTGCAAAGGAGGATGCCCAGATTACCATTGAACTCGAAGAGAATGCGAGCTATGAGGTAATGATCAGCGGAGCAGATTCCGGTGAAATCAGCACAGGCCTTGGCGGAAAGCTTTCCTTCAGCGTTGAGTCGGACGGTGAGGAGAAGCAGGTTAAGGTTGTAAGAAAGTAACAGCATTTTGAAGCTTTGAAGCCGGGACGGTTTCAAGAAGCGGAAGAAAGAAAGTTAAGAGAAGGCAAGGCCGCCGCAAAAACGTGGCGGCCGATTTGTATATGAAGAGTAAGACGTCGTTTTTCTGCACCGAATGCGGAAATGAAACAGCAAAATGGACGGGACAGTGCCCTGCCTGCAAGGCATGGAACACTCTTGTCGAGGAACCTTCGGGAGGTAAGAGCACTTCGTCCGGAGCAAAACGCCATTCGGGAATCATTCCTAAAGTATCAAAACTATCAGAGATCGAAATGGATGATGAATCGCGTGCGCTGACGGGAATCCGCGAGTTTGACAGGGTTCTTGGCGGCGGTATTGTCGCGTCTTCGATGATTCTTGTCGGCGGAGGTCCCGGAATCGGAAAATCAACACTTCTTCTTCAGGTTTGCAGGGAGCTTTCAAACAGAGGCAAAAAGGTCCTTTACGTTTCGGGCGAGGAGAGTCTCAGGCAGATAAAGATGCGCGCTTCGCGACTTCGCGGATTTACCCGGGAGCTTTCCATGCTTTCGGAGACGAGCCTTGATGCAATCGAGGCTGTTGTCGAAAAGGAAAAACCCGATTGCATGGTGATTGATTCCATTCAGACAATGTATCGTGATGACATTGCTTCATCTCCCGGAAGCGTGAGCCAGGTCAGAGAGAGTACGGGAGCACTTCTTCGGATTGCAAAGAGCCTTTCGATAACAGTATTTATCGTCGGGCATGTTACCAAGGAGGGAACCGTTGCGGGACCGAGAATGCTCGAGCACATGGTTGATACGGTTCTTTACTTTGAAGGAGACAATTCCGCTGCGTTTCGAATGCTTAGAGCCGTCAAGAACAGATTCGGTTCGACAAATGAGATCGGAGTCTTTGAGATGAGAGGCGACGGCCTGTCAGAGGTTCCCGATCCGTCGGCCTACATGCTTCAAGGACATCCCGAGGGAGAGCCCGGATCGGTAATAGCCGTGACATTAGAGGGTACGAGACCGATTATGGTGGAGATCCAGGCACTCGTCTGTCAGACATCATTAAACATCCCGAGGCGCACAGCCACGGGAGCGGATTATAACAGAGTCAGCCTGCTTATGGCTGTAATTGAAAAGAAGATGAGGCAGCAGCTTGCTTTCTGCGATGCCTATGTCAATGTGGCAGGAGGAATGAAGATCACGGAGCCTGCCGTTGATCTTGCCATTGTGGCAGCAATCCTTTCAAGCTTTAAGAACGCGCCGTTTTCATCAAAGACAGCGATCTTCGGTGAGGTAGGTCTCACGGGTGAAATAAGGGGAGTCAATCAGGCGGAGCTTCGTGTTATGGAGGCGGCCAAGCTTGGCTACGAGAGGGTAATCCTTCCTAAGGTCAATGCAAAGGCAATCAAAAGTCCCGGTATTTCACTGGTCGGGATTTCGAACATCCGCGAAATGGCAGGCCTTTTGCGGGAGAGCAATGAGTAAACCGCAAGGAGCGGAATCGGCCTGTTAAGGGAGAAAAATGAGTAAGAAGAGTTTGAGTAAGGGAACAGTAATAAAGGTGGTAATTGCGGTTTTGACGGCAGCACTTCTTATCGCGGCCGCACTTCTGTTCAAGTTCCTTGTGGGAAAGGGAAGCACTGCCTACCTCTACAACGAAAAGCACGATACGAGAGGTGCACTTGAAACACTTTGTTTTCCGAAGAACGCTGAAGGTGCGGATTCCGAGACGGCAGCTCCCATCGATCAGACAAGACCGTCGGCTTTTAATATAAAAGAGAGTATTCTTGTCGACGGTGAGCTTGTATCACAGTATTCGCGGGAGGATAAGCTCCTGTTCACACCCGGGTATTCGAAGGGTGTGGGAAAGCAAAACGGAATGCTTACGTTCAGGGGCGATTACACGAGAAACACAAGTGCCTTCGGTGAGATTGACGTGAGCAGGGCAGTCTTTGAAAAGGATGTCTGGAGCTTCAATACAGGCAAGGTATTAAAATCGAACGGCGTCGATTACTGGTCCGGAAACGGTTGGACAGGACAGCCGATTGTTGTTAAGTGGAGCGAGCAGGAAAAGAAAATCATGAACCTATACGATGATGCCGCATCCGATCCCGATCTGGTGGAAGTAATCTATCCGGGAATGGACGGTCACATTCATTTCCTGAATCTTCGCACAGGTAAGGAAACAAGGCCCGATATCAATGTCGGAATGACGTTCAAGGGAACGGCATCACTCTATCCGGACGGCCATACACCGCTCCTTTTTTGCGGTTCGGGCGACGCCCAGACGGGACCTTTCGGTGAGAATGTCAGCCCGAGATTTTACATCTACAGCATGATAGACGGAAAGCTTCTTTTCGAGTACGGCTACGATGACATGTTTGCACCCCGTGTATGGCATGCCTATGATTCTTCGCCCATCATTTCAACGGAAACGGACACGCTCATCTATCCGGGTGAGAACGGCGTCATCTATACCATGAAGCTGAACACATCCTACAATGCGGCCGCAGGATTGATATCGGTCAATCCCGATCACATTGCCGAGTACTCCTTTACTTCCAATCGTTACAGCGAGGACGGGCGTCTCTGGGGAAGTGAGTCGAGCGCAGCCGTCTATGGCCGGTATCTGTTCATCGGTGACAATTCCGGACTCTTCTACTGCCTGGATCTCAACACGATGACAATGGTCTGGGTGCAGGATCTTCGCGAGGACATTAATTCCTCGGCAATGCTTGAAATCGACGACGCAGGAAACAAGTTTATTTATGCGGCAACTACGTTAAAGTACGGTTATGACGAACACAGTATGGGAACATGCTCGATTTTTAAGCTGAATGCGATGAACGGTGCGGTAATCTGGGAGAAGCCATATGAAGTGCATTATATTTCCGGAGTGGCGGGGGGCGTTCTCTCAACAGGCGTTATCGGTGAAGGTCCCATCGATGATGTCGTAATCTATTCTGTTTCGAGAACACCCGAGGTTGACGGCGGTTACATAGTTGCTCTTGATAAGACAACGGGAGAGGAAAAATGGGTTCTTGACCTTGAACAATACTCCTGGAGTTCGACGGCGTGCATCTACACTATCCGCAACACGGTATTTCTTGTGCAGGGATGCCAGAACGGCGACCTTCTTCTGATAGATGCAACCAACGGAAAAATCCTCGATAAGTGCAGTTTTGGAACAGGCATCGAGGCAACACCGGTGGTTTATGATGATTACGTTGTCTTCGGAACAAGAAGCGAGAAGATATGTGCGGTGAAGATAAAATAAAGGTGATTAAATATGATCTCTGGGAGAAACAAGTGGATTACAACAGCAGCGGTGTTTATGATAATGATTCTTCTTACGGCAGCAGGTTTCGGAAGGATGGAGGGAAAAGCAGCAGGAAGGCAAAGAATCACAAGCGCACAGGACATGAAGGGGAAAAGGCTTGGCGGAGTAAAGAGCGCCATGACAGAAACCTCTTTGAACTATCTTTTTGGTACTGTCCTTGGCGTGACTTTGAAATCAACCTCGTCGTTTGATAATCTTGATGAGGTGCTGATGGCGCTTCGCTCGGGCAGAATCGATGCGGCCTGGGTATGTGACGTGACTGCTGACAGGCTTGAACGTTCCTATGATGATCTTGCGGTCATCGACAGTCCCAATGTAACGGCGGAAGATCGCTTCAGCTTCGGTATGGCTACCGATACGAGCGAGTTCGGAAAGGCTCTTTGCAATCAGATTGACATGGCGCTCGACGAGATGGAGGATGAGGGAGTTCTTTCAAAGCTGAAGGCTGATTATATCGATGGTGACAATGAGTTTACTACGGCAGACATGCTAACCGGAAAGAGAACGTACAAAGCTCAAAACGGTGAGATAAGATGCGGAATTACCGGTGCTGTCGTACCGCTTGAGATTATTGACGAAAGCGGCAACCCGTCAGGTTTCTGCGTGGCAATGATGGACGAAATCGGACAGAGGATCGGCTGCAGCGTGGACTTTGTAAAGTATGACAATGATGACGTTTTTGCAGCACTTCTTGCGGGGAAGATTGATCTGGTCTTTGTTACGGGAAACAGCTTCGATACGGCGGGAAAGACGAGACCGTATATTGTAACAAGGGGATATCTCCCAATGAGAGCATATAAATTTGTAGTGCTCAGGTAAAATTAAGAACCGGAATGTGAACAAAGACCTGCGAAATGACAGGCAGGGTATAAATATGCCCCTTCTTTGGGGCGGGGAGGAAACGTGAAAAGTTTACTGAATGCAGTTTCATCGAATCTGATATCGGGTGATGCGTACATCCTGATAATTAAGGGAATTCTGGTTACGGCGGGAATCACTCTTATTGCGTGGGTGGTTTCCGTACTTATCGGTATCGGACTTGGCTATTTCATGAGTTATGAGAAAAAAATCGTTTCGAGAATTGCAGAGTGTTTAAGCTTTCTGTTTCGAAGCGTGCCCGTGCTGCTTGCGGCACTTCTGTTTTACTATGCATGCTACAACGACGGAGCTCTTCCCGTAATCTGGCTCGGTGCCGCAATCGGTATCTGGGGCGGAGGTCAGATGGCGGAACTTATATACAATGCGGTAAAAAGTGAGCAGACGTTCTTCACGGAACGTCTAAAGGATAAGCTTGAGCGCGTGTTTTTTTCGACGGTTGTCTGGCAGGCAATCGAGGACGCGGCATTTCCGATCAAACGTCTCGCAATCCACATCCTGCAGTGGTCGACGATTGCCGGATACGTTGCGGTCAATGATCTGACTGAGGTTATGACCGCAATCGGAAAGAGAACAATGTATCCTTTCTTTTCGGTGTTCTTTTGTATAATCTGTTATCTTGCGGCCACAGTCGTGATTGAGCTTGTTTATTCGATTATTATGAAGAATATTAAAAAGTAACGGGAATAGAATGGAGGTAGTTTTTAATGATTAAGAAACTGGCAGGTGCTGTCAGAGAGTATAAGAAATGGGCGATTTTGACGCCGTTTCTTGTAGCATGTGAGGTAATACTCGAAGTATTGATCCCATATCTGATGGCAAAGCTGATCGACAACGGAATCGAAGTGGGCGATCAGGGTTACATTATCAAAATGGGACTGATTCTTGCAGTCCTGTGCCTTTTGTCACTTGCAGGCGGAGCGGGCAGCGGTTGGACAGCCTCGAAGGCATCCACGGGTTTTGCAGCGAATCTGCGTCATGACATGTATCACAATGTTCAAAAGTACTCTTTTTCAAACATTGACAAGTTCTCAACTTCAAGTATAGTTACCCGTCTGACAACAGATGTTTCAAGAGTCCAGATGACATTTCAGATGATTACCAGAATAGCGGTCAGAAGTCCGCTTATGCTGGTATTTTCGCTTGTTATGGCATCGAGAGTCAACGCAAAGCTTTCTCTTGTATTCCTTGCGGCAGTACCCGTGCTTCTGATTGGTCTTGTCCTGATCTTTGTGAATACATACCCTGTTTTCGAAAAGGTTTTCAAGGCATATGACGACATGAACCGAGTCATAGGTGAAAACCTCCACGGCATCAGAGTCGTGAAGTCCTTTGTCCGCGAAGAGCACGAGACGCAGAAATTCAACGATGCTTCCGACACCATCTTCAAGTACTTCAAAAAGGCATCCTGCATAATAGCGTTCAACAGCCCCCTTATGCAGACATGTATGTATGGCGTAATGCTCGGACTCGCATGGTTCGGAGCCAGAATAGTCGTAAATGAGAGAGGTGTTCCGGGTGGCTTTACAACAGGTCTTCTGATGACCATGATCTCCTACACGATGCAGATTCTTATCTCACTTATGATTTTTTCAGCCATCTTCATGATGATTGTTGCATCAAGGTCGAGTGCAAAGCGTATATGCGAGATTCTCGACGAGAAGAGCGACATAGAAAGCCCCGAGAATGCACTTACGGAGGTTCCCGACGGATCAGTCAAATTCGAGAATGTCTGCTTCAGCTATTCGGGCGATTCGTCAAGGCAATGCCTAAAGAACATCAATCTCGATATTAAGAGCGGTGAGACCATAGGTATCATCGGCGGAACAGGTTCTTCAAAGACATCGCTTATCCAGCTTATCCCGAGACTGTATGACGTGACAGAGGGCCGCGTCCTTGTCGGAGGCCACGATGTAAGAGAATACGATCTGACTGTCCTTCGAGACAGTGTTTCGGTTGTTCTTCAGAAGAACGAGCTGTTTTCGGGTACTATCGCGGAGAATCTTCGCTGGGGCAAGCCGGATGCCACACAGGAGGAACTTGAGGAGGCCTGCCGCAGAGCATGCGCTCATGAGTTTATCGAAAGCTTCCCCGACGGTTACGAGACTTTCCTCGAGCAGGGCGGAAAGAACGTATCGGGCGGTCAGAAGCAGAGGCTTTGTATCGCAAGGGCACTTCTAAAGAATCCCAAGATACTGATTCTTGATGATTCGACAAGTGCTGTCGATACACACACCGATGCACTCATCAGAGAGGCTTTCGCAAATGAGCTTCCCGATGTTACCAAGTTTATTATTGCGCAGCGAATCGCTTCCGTTGAGGATGCCGACAGAATCATTGTTATCGATAACGGTGTGATTGACGGTTTCGGAACAAATGAGGAGCTTCTAAAGACAAATAAGATCTACAAAGAAGTTTATTTTTCACAGGTGAAGGGAGGCGGATACAATGACTAAGCCGAATCCCGATATGAAAATGAACGGAGCCGCTCCCGAAATGAAGACACAGAGCGCAAATCCCGGATTTGATCCTGAAAAAGCCGGAAGGGGCGGTATGCCTGACTTTGACCCGAACATGATGGCAAACGGCAAGGCAAAGAAGTACAGCCGCGGCAGGATTGAAAAGGGAGGACCTCAGGGAAAGCAAAGAGGAAACGTCGTCACAGGAAACAAGCTTGACATGAAGATTATTCTCAGGCTTCTTAAGTATTTCCTTAAATACAAGGCTTCGTGCGTAATTGTCCTCTTAAGCCTTGCAGTAAGTGCGATTGCCGGTGCAAGGGGCTCGCTCTTTATAAAGACACTTATCGATGATTACATCACGCCTCTTATATATGAGGATAATCCGGTGTTTGACGGGCTTTTGCATGCAATCGGCGGAATGGCGTGTGTGTATGCGGCCGGCATTATTGCGAACCTGATTTCTGAGGTTCTGATGGCAATTATCAGCCAGAAAATCATGAAGGCAATCCGTGACGAGATGTTTGAGAAGATGGAGAAGCTGCCGATAAGCTACTTCGACCGCAACAGCTACGGTTCGGTAATGAGCCATTACACAAACGACATCGATTCACTGGAGGAAATGGTCGGACGAAGCATAAAGATGATTATTTCAAGTGCAATCACCGTAGTCAGCGTGTTTGTGGCAATGATTACCACAAGCATCTGGATGACTCTGTTCGTCTGCGTCATCGTGTTCTTCATAATGCTGATTTCAAGAAAGCTC
>JAZLIL010000030.1:0-3707 GCA_045617405.1 Lachnospiraceae bacterium
TCCGTGGTCTTTCTTGGCTTGAGGCACAGATTAATCAGACGGACAATGACACTTCTTGTCTTCTGTTTCTTGTAAAGAAACTCCAGACACTCGGCTGCTTTATCGTATTTTCTTGATTCCATATAAAGATCTGCCAGAAGACTCGCATCGGACAGGACCTTGATCTTCCTGAGATTGACTTCGCCTGCCAGGCGGACAGCCTCCTCATGGTTCCCCTTGCGGACAAGCTCCTTGATCTCTTCCATTTTCACAAACGTTTTGTACTTCTCCAAGTTCAATCCCCCGTTCTTCTATCCTTACATCTTCGCAAAGAAATTATAGGTATCAAGAAGGATTTCCGGTACTTCGATTCCCTTCTTCTCAATAGCCTTGATGTGCAGTTCCGTTTCCTTGGCCTGCTTTACTCTTTCCCTGTTGCTTCGCTTAAACGCCTCATCGTAAATCGGCTGCTTTGTCAGGTTCTCTCTTATCCCCGCCGGGAACGGACAGTACATGGCAAGAATATCCCTTGCAATCTTATTAAGTCTGACGCCTCCGGTCGATTCGCTTCTGATCCAGATTTCGTAATCCATTGCAAAGATATCCCTGAGATTGTTTCTCCCCTTGCTGATCTGAAGCTTCAGCTTTTCCTTTCTTTCATCGGAAAGAGCGTTGTTCTTTTTGTAGAACTGAATATAATCGTTATATTCTGATGTCAGCGACTTGTACTGGATGTTGTTCCAGTCGACACCGTTCATGGTTTTGCACAGAAGCCATCTGAACTGGCCGACTGCCTTTACCAGAAGCTCAAGAGGCGAATTCCCTGAGAAGATGGGAAGGACAAGACGGCCCTCCGAATCCCTTTTCTTTGTGGTGAGCTCCTGCCAGCACGATCCGTTGATGCCGACAGTCGGCAGCAGGATAATCTGCGGGAACACCTGCTTCATTACCTGCTCGCGTTCGATTCCGAGTTCCTTATCCATGTAAAGATGCTCTCTGTGAAATGCCGAGAAATCAATCTCAAGAATTCTCTCGATGGCGGCGTTTACCCTGTCTGCCGTATAGAAGGCAGCGGAAACCTTTCCCGGGAACATATCCTTATGAAGAACCGGCACAAAAATCGATATCTGTCCGTTTGTGACTCTGTTCGCACCGAAAAACAGGTTTTTTATCTCAAATTCAACACGCTTTTCTTTGCTCTCAAAAAGCTCTGCCTCTTCCGCCTCGGTAATCTCTTTTCGCTTCTTCATTTCGCGAAGTGCCTCGGCATAGTCAAGTCCCATATCATTTCTTGACGGAAGATTCTCGCCGGAAAATACACTCTGCAGCCATTCGTAAATCGTATAAACCGCGCAGGGCGTCATCTCGCCCTTCTTTCTCAGATTGCAAAGCTCTGCAAGCTGCTCCTCATCAAGGAGTTCTTCGCTCATGTACCCGAATTCAAAAAACAACGATACAGCGCGGGGAATCGAAGGTGCCTCCTGCGCATTAAAGAAGCACGCGGTATATATTTCATAAAACCCGCTCTGAAGCTCACGGCGAAGAGGTCGTACACTGTCATCCGACGAATTTCTGTCCGGAAGTGCAGCAAAAGCCTTGATCGCTTTTTTGAATGCCGTCGCCTTTCCCTCTTCATATCCCGAGAATTCAAGGATCTGACCGAGAGAATTTCTAAGCTCCTTCCTGACAGTTTCTATATCAACTGCTTCTGCATCTGCCTCCCCTGCAACTGATTGAGCCTCCCCGTTAAAGCATGCCGAAAGCTTCGCAAGCTTTGCTTTTCCCGATCCGAGAAGTCCGCGTGTCTTTGTGTTGAGAAGTGCTTCAACCTCTGTCACATCTGTCTCGATGGCAGCTGCCACCTCTGACAGCTCGCCCGTCTTCCTGCCTGCGGTCTTCAAGTCCTCTGCAAGCTGAATAACACAATCGGTTAAACTCTTTCCCTTGGCATTGACAAGGCAGTCAAGCAGATTCTTCAAGAATTCCGCCACAGTCGCGCAATCTCCCTCAAGACGCTTAATCATCGCTGCCTGCCCGTTCATATGACAGATGGCAACCACTCTGCTGACTCCGTAGTAAGACTTCAGCACATCGATCGGAATCTTCATTGACTCGCGATAGTAGTTCAGGCTTTCATCGTCCTCTTCAACGTCGGGAAGCTTGAGCTCGGAAAGACCGGGGATTTCAGTTATCCTGAATTCCGAAGTACGGGCAATCTTCTCATAGACCGCATAGCTCTCCCTGACGTTCTCGAGAACCTTTGATGCCTCCTTCGAAAGAATCTCAAAATTAGAAACAAGATCACTGATTCTTTTATTCATATTGTAAACGGCAATTCCGGCAAATTCACGGTTGACTGAAAGAACTTTATCAAGGACTCCCTCGACATTTGTCTGGAAGACATAACAACGACAGTCCTCAAGAGTTCTCGCATCCGAAGCGTACACTCCTTCCGAAAGACTTGCCAGTTCAAGAAAAGCTCCCGAAGTTGCGACCGTCTTTGCGGCCTTGCTGCTCACTTCAACCTTTCCCTTTATGACAACAAACAGTTTGTCAAAAGCCTGTCCCTCTTCAAATAGCGTGGTTCCTGCTGCAATATCATTAGGCGCATTAAGCTTAAGTTCCATTTTCCCTCCAGTAAAACAGACACCCGACAATTTGCCGACAAAGAACGTGCCTTCAAAAATACCGTACTCGGGCGCAAAACTACACAACATATATACACCCACTATCTGATTATAGCTCATATAAAAGTAAAGGTGAAGTATTTTTAAGAAAAGTATCAGAATAAGCCAAAAATGATTACATAGATAACAAATCCGCTAATGAAAGAAATGCAGAAACAAAAAACATGCGGCAAAAGATCCTTCGGAAAATCTGCACATCCGGCAAAAAGCCAGGTAATCCACGACATACGGAAGGCATCTCTTAGTGCTGCTGCATTCCTGCCCTGACACGGTTCGTGAGCTTCCGCTCCGTGGGGATGACCTCCGCCGAATGTGCACATTTTCCGACATCAGCTCCTTAGCCGCACGGAAATGTCTGATACCGACCCTGCCGGTACTCGGATAGTATACTTTGTTTCTCCGCTTGTGTCAAGACAAGCGACAGTTGTATTAAGCATTCATATTTGCTATAATCAATGCTATGAAAAAATACACCGAAGATGAAAAGTATATGAAAGCCGCTCTCAGAGAAGCCGCCAAAGCACTTGCTCTCGGCGAGGTTCCCATCGGCTGTGTTATCGTAAATGACGGAAGGATTATCGCACGCGGATACAACAGACGAAACACAAAGAAGACAACACTCGCCCATGCGGAGATTTCTGCCATCGACAAAGCTGCGAAAAAGCTTGGCGACTGGCGCCTTGAGGGCTGCACCATCTACGTCACTCTCGAACCTTGTCAGATGTGTGCCGGCGCACTTGTTCAGTCGCGTATCGACAGGGCCGTAATAGGTGCAATGAATCCGAAGGCCGGATGTGCGGGCTCTCTTTTCAATTTGCTCCAATCTGAACTGTTTAATCATCAGGTTGAGATAACAAAGGGTGTTCTGAAGGTGGAATGCTCTGACATCCTGCAGGTTTTCTTTAAGAATCTTCGTATCAGAAACCGTGCTGAAAAGGAAGCCGAAAAGCTTGCAAAGGCTGACGCTTCGCGGGAGGACTGATGAAAATTCATGGTCTAAACAATCTCACACTTCTGGACTATCCGGGGAAAATGGCATGC
>JAZLIL010000031.1:0-7941 GCA_045617405.1 Lachnospiraceae bacterium
GAGAATTTTGCTGAAGAAGTTGCAAAGCAGATGGGCAAGTAATTTGATGCTTTGTCAGTTGTATGAGTAAGCAGCGAAGCGGATTGCGAATAGCATTGACATGTTTTTTAACTGTAAATAACAAAGAGAGGCATGAGAGTGCCTCTCTTTTCACTTAGAGGATTCGATATGGCTTATCCGGAAAATAAAACACAACTCTCTGTTACCTTCCCGATGAATTACATGCACATTACGTCTAATAGTCCGCGTTACAACCTTCCCTGCCACTGGCATACCAATTTTGAGATTATCAGGATTATTTCAGGGAAGGCAACCGTTACGCTGAACAACACGGTAAGGATATATTCAGAAGGCGACGTGCTGTTTATAACACCGGGTCATCTGCACGGACTGACGCCGGATAACTGCGTGTACGAGTGCATTCTGTTCGGGTTGAGCATGCTTCGCCTTGAGACAAAGCTCAATTCAAGCATTCTGCATTCGATTGAGAGCCACACGTTAATGGTCAATCCGTATCTTTCTGAGAACTGCAGAAGAGTGCTGCCGGTTGTGAGGGACCTTTCGCATTCTCTCTCTCAGAAAAGACCGGGATATGAATTTCGTGCAGAGGCGTATGTATTCCTGCTGTTCAGTATTATCATTGAGGAGCATCTCTATACTGAGTGCAACAATGATTTTGTTACGCTTGAGCGTCTTGACGCAATTAAATCGGTTTTAAGCTACATTTCATCAAATTATATGAATCCTATTACGCTTGATGACCTTGCGTCACAGGCGGGAATGAATCCGAAGTATCTTTGCAGGTATTTTAAAACGCTTACGGACAGAACGCCGATTGACTATCTTAATTACTACCGTGTCGAGTGCTCATGCGAGATGCTTGCTTCACATAACAAATCGATAAAGGAGATTGCGATTGCGTGCGGGTTTACGGATCAGAGCTATTATATAAAGACCTTCCGCAAGTACAAGGGCACCACTCCGAAGCAGTACACGAAACTTTTGTAGGAGAATGATGTCTGCCTCAGGTAAACGGGTACAATGCAAGCAAGAAGCGAAGCTTTTGCAAGCGGCGGTCTTTACATGATGAGCAGGTTAATCTTGAAATAGACTGTAAACCATTGTAAAATATTAGCAAATAATCAGTCCGGAGGGAAAAATGTTAGAGCAGATTGCAGTAATTTTTGATGATGAACATGCACTTCTTAAGAACCTCAAGAAAAAGGTCTATGAAGAGAATTTTGAGATTTTCAGAAATAAGCACGGCCATTTCTTCGATGAGATGGTTGCTTTTGTGAATGAAGCGGAAGACAGGAATGCTGCAATAGGTGAGGTTGCAAAGATTTTCTGCGATCATGCGCTCAATGACACAAAAATAAAGGGAAAGAAGAACAACCGTTACCAGATTGATTTCAATTTCTATATGATCTATTACGTTTTTCCGACCATTCTCAAAACAAATGACGTGAATTCGGTAAAGATATGCGATTGTCTGAGGGACACCTGGAATCTGACTTTTGAAAAGACGAACATCAATTACACCGATTATGAGACACTTCACAGTTCATTTAAGGAGAAAATTTTCGGAATTTTCTAGTTCTTTTTGAAATTTTATTAGAATAACTTGTTAATCAACGAAATTTTTGTTATAATGAACGAAACGTTTCGCTGATTTCTTTACTTATAAAAGGTCAAGAAAACCCGCTGCCTTTAGGCTGTGGGTACTCTTGGACGAGCTTCGGGGTTCAAGACCGGTAACTCGTAAGGCACGAAGCGCCGCTTTTATATGAGCAAGTATTGAAGTGGATTGCGAATAACATTGATGAATTATCGGTGCCAATCGGAGGAGAATCATGCCTGCAACAATCAGAGACATTAAAAATCTCACAGGACTCAGTCTTGCGACAATTTCTAAGTACCTTAACGGAGGAAATGTTCTTGCGGAGAACAGGGTAAAGATTGAAGAAGCGATTGAATCGCTTCACTACGAACCGAACGAAATCGCAAGAGGACTTGTAACTAACAGGACCAAGACAGTAGGTGTAGTTATCTTCCGAATTGACAGTTTGTTCAGCGGTATTCTTCTTCGTTACCTTAGTGATGTTCTCACAAAGGCCGGTTACGGAATGCTCATTTGTGACTGTGCAAATGATGAGGAGAAGGAAGCGAAGAACATTAAGTACCTTATCGGCAAGAAGGTCGACGGTATCATTATCCTGCCGTTTTCGGAGACTGCCGAGTTTTTGCAGCCTGCCATCAATGCCGAGGTTCCTGTTGTTCTTCTTGACCGTTCAATTCCCGGTTCAGGTTTTGACAGCGTAACGATTGATAATCAGCGTGCTGCGGTTGAAGGAACAAAGCTTCTGATTAACAGCGGGCACAAGAGAATTGCTGTACTGTCTGCATTCAAGGAGTATACAGGTCGTGAGCGTTTCCTTGGTTTTATGAAGGCGATGAAGGATGCAGGTCTTGAGGTTCCCGAAGAGTATCAGAAGCGAGGTGCCGACAGTATAGAGTACGGTGCTGAAGGTATGAGAGAGCTTATGGCGCTTCCGAACAGGCCGACAGCTGTTTTTATGTGTAACTACGAAATAACAGTCGGCGGAATCATGGCACTGAATGAAGCCGGGTATAAGTGCCCGAGCGATGTTTCAATACTTGGATTTGATGATCTGATTCTATCGCATCTTGTTCAGCCTAAGATCACTACTGTTGTTCAGCCGATGCAGGAGTTCGCGCAGAAGGCTTCCGAGATTCTTCTTGAGAGAATAAAGGGCCAGAGCATTGACTACGAGCCGATTGACCTTGTTCTTGAGACTGAACTTGTTGAAGGAAATTCAATTCTGCCTGTTGGAAAATAGTGTAACGAAATAATGCGGCCGGAGATTTTCTCCGGCCGCACTGCGTGAATACTATTCGATAACTTCAATCTTGAACGGGAATTTGCTGAGCCATTCGCAGCAATCCTTGCGGATGATAACCGGGTTCTCTTAGCGGATCCGAAGGCAGGAGTGAGAAGCTCTTCACTTAAGCGAGCCGGGTGAAACGCCTGCCTTGCAGGCCTTGAGAGCAGCTTCAGCGATTGTCTTGAAATTCTGCGCATGCCGGAGTTGTCTGTCGGTTGCGTCAACTCCGAAGTACCTTTGCTTTCTTGACTGATTCAACACAAAAGCGTATAATTCATACATGAATGTTGCATATTATGGGGAGGTAGTTAATTGCATCCGTATTTTAGCATAATTGTTCCGGTGTATAATATGTATGGAAAAATGAACTTGTGTTATGATTCGCTTAGAAATCAGAGCTACATGGATTTTGAAGTAGTCTTTATTAATGACGGTTCTACGGATGATACCGGGAAGCAGCTTGAAAGCTTCTGCACGGCGGATATACGTTTTAGAATTGTCAATCACGTAAAGAATATGTCACTGCAAACGGCACGTTATACCGGAATGAAGAACGCTAAAGGTGAATATGTATTGTTTGTGGATGGAGACGATAGCATCTCTACTGAAACCCTTCAATTGATTTATGATAAACTGTCGAAGAACCCGGTTGATATACTGAGGTTTGGCAATAAGGAGATTTATCTTGATAATACAGGCCTCGGAGATGAAATTAAAAACCGTGAAAGAGTAAGAATGCCGATTAAGACTAACAATCTTCTTGAGGCGATGTTTCGAGATGATATTTCTCCGAATGTCGTAAAGAACTGCTATTCAAAAGCTCTGATAGAGCGCGCACTCTGCCTGGCAGTGCCTTTCTATTGTAATATGAGTGAGGATATATACTGGAGTACGATTTTTTATCTTTGCTGCGAGTCGGACGATGTACTTAGTGAATGTTTGTATTTTTATCGTATAGGCATCGGGATGTCGACCAAATCAAAAGACCGTACATCTGCAGAGCTTAATATGTATGTGAATCAGATTGATCTTTGCTTTGATTATATTGCGGAAAACGTTAAAAAGTACGCTCCGGAGTCACTGAAAGATGTCGGAGTAAGGTACGATTTTATGATGAACTACCTGCTTCGGGTGTTTATTATCGATGAAACAGACATTGAGAAAGCAAATGAGTGTATCGAACTGTTTAATAACAAAAGAAACATCAATACATACAGATTCGGAAGGAAATTTGCGGAGAATAAATTCGGTTTGCCGCAAATGCCAAAGAAGATTCGATAAGGTTTTTTGCTGCGGTATTCCGGATTTTTTGTGAAGAGTTGAGAAGCTTAGGCAGCAAATGGTAATTCCGATT
This sequence comes from Lachnospiraceae bacterium, assembly GCA_045617405.1. Classification (GTDB taxonomy): domain Bacteria; phylum Bacillota; class Clostridia; order Lachnospirales; family Lachnospiraceae; genus JAZLIL01. The sequence continues at coordinate 4,261 of JAZLIL010000031.1, forward strand.
TGTTGTGAAGAGTTGAGAAGCTTAGGCAGCAAATGGTACATCCGATTTGTTGTGAAGTTTTGATAAAAACCGGCAGAGGACAGTTACATTATAAGTCCAAGGAGAGAATTATGTTTCGAGAACCGAAAAGTGTAATAGAAAAAACCTTCTATTCGCTGCTTCCGATGCAGATTATACTCGTAATAGTGGGAAGCGTTAACAGCATAATTGACGGAGTATTTGCATCAAATATAATAGGACCTATGGCTATGACGGCAATTGCTCTGTTTATTCCTGTTCTAAAGGTGCTTGATACAATCAACTCTGTATTTCTTGGCGGCTCTCAGATTCTTTGCGGACAGTACATCGGCAAGAATCAGCTGAAGAAATCGTCGGCCATTTTTTCTATTGATTTGGTGATGATATTTAGTGTCGGTATTTTGGTGACGCTTTCCTGCATCTTTTTAGGAAGGCCTGTTATCGGAGCACTTGTCGAAGACCCTGAAATGTCAGCCGGTTTGTACGATTACGTTCTCGGATATTCGTTCGGAATAGTGCCTTCGATGTTTGTTTCGCAGCTGACATCATTTTTACAGATAGAAAGACAGGAGAAGAGAACTTATGTCGGAATGGGCGTCATGATCGCTCTTAATATCATTCTCAATGCATTGTTTATCATCGCGTTCGATATGGGTATGCTCGGACTTGGACTTGCAACTACGCTAAGCAATGTTGTTTATATGATCATTCTGCTTAGCTTTTACATAAGAAAGCAGGCTTCAATTATTTTCTCTCTAAAGGGTATGCAGCTGTCGGATCTAAAGGACATTGTCAGGATAGGTATACCCGGCGCACTTGCACCGTTTTGCCAGGCTGTTCGCGCAACTCTTCTGAACGCAATAATGATACGCTGCATTGGTGAAATCGGCGTATCTGTATTTTCTGTTATTAATACATTCGGCTGCATATACTGGGCTCTTTCGGCCGGCGTTACTTCTGCAACGAGAGTACTTGCAAGCATATATACAGGTGAGGAAGATCGGGAAGGGCTTCGTGAGATTGTTAAAACCGCACTGCTTAAAGGCGTAATGCTTGTTCTTTGCGCGGCAGTCCTTCTGATTGCCCTTGCACCTTTGTTTACTCTGATTTACTTTAGACCTGATGCGGGAGAAATCTACAGGATGACTCTTGTGGGATTTTTACTGTTTCCGGTTACGATGCCGCTTTCCTGCATATGCGTTATGTTCAGCAATTACTATCAGTGTCTTGAAAGAATCGGAATTGTAAACATCCTTACGGTAGCCGACGGCGTAGTCGGAGTTGTGCTTTTCAGTTTCCTGCTCGTGCCGCCTTTAGGCATGAACGGACTCTGGCTTGCGCATATTTTAAATGGTGTCCTGACGGTTGCTATTGTGGCGACGTATACATTCATCTACAACAAGAGATTCCCGAAGTCGTTAAATGATTATCTGGTGCTTGAAGACAGTTTCGGTGTTTGTTCTAAGGACAGAATAGACATCAATATTACCGACATAAAAGAGGTTATTAACCTTTCTCAGCGGGTTATTGTTTTTGCTTCTGAACACAACATCGACCATAACCGCGCTCTGTTTTCAGGTATATGCGTGGAAGAGATGACCGGTAATATTGTAGAGCATGGTTTTGACGGAAAGAAAAGCTATGCCATCGATGTACGTGTAGTATACAAGGATGGCAGCCTGTTAATCAGAATTAAGGACAATTGCAAAATATTTAATCCCAAGGAAGTAGCGGATCTTTTCGAGTCGGAGGACATTTGCCACAACATTGGACTGAGAGTTGCGTCGAGTCTGTCGAAAAGCATGATGTACAATAACGTCCTGGGATTAAACGTACTGACGATAAATATGTAGTTCGGATTATCGCTTCAGAATACCGTTCATGAGCACATCTAATAGTGCAGGGAAGGTATCGAGAACTTCTGTAGCTTCCTCTTTGATGTAAGTCTCGATGATAAGGGTTTTATATACCGAAAAGAGAATTTCGGTGCATTTTAGTGTGTCAAAGTCAGAGAAAATACCAGCTTCCACACCTTTGTCAAGAGCGTCCTTTAGCATGAAAAATGAGGCCTTGTTGATGTTCTCGTAGGGGTCAAACTCGGGAAACAGCGGAAAGATGGAAGTGTCACGCTTGAGAATTGTTCTGAATGTATCATCCTTCTTCAGGTAGGCGATTGAACTGTTACAAAGTGTAATAAAGTATTCTTTCGGATCTTCGATGCCCTCAAGTGCATCAACAACGCTTGTCTGCCACTTCTTGAGACCGTAGGTGACGCAGTTGTAGTAGAGCTCCTGCTTGCTCTTCGCGTAGGAATAGAGGCTTGCCCCCGTCATATTAAGTTCTGATGCAATGTCTTCGAGCGTTGCCTTCTTGTAGCCGTAGTTTGCAAACTGCCTCATTGCAATCTCATAGATCTGGTTTTCGTCCTGTCTCTGTCTCATTTTTCTCTCTCCTTAAATTACCTTATTATTTCAGTATCTGAGCAAGAACAAGCTTTAGCTCGTCAAAGTTAATAGGCTTGGCAATATGTTCATTCATGCCTGCTTCGAGAGCAAGCTTTCTGTCTTCGTCAAATGCATTTGCAGTCATTGCGATAATGGGTATATTTGATGTTGGTGCGTCAAGTGAACGTATCTGTTTTGTTGCTTCGTAACCGTCGAGGTTAGGCATCTGGATGTCCATGAGAATTATATCATATTGGCCATCCGAAGCTGAACGCATTTTTTTGACGGCAGCAAGTCCGTCTTCTGCGGTATCTACTATAAATCCATATTCCGATAGCAGTTCTGTTGCTATTTCACGGTTAAGTTCATTGTCTTCAACGAGAAGCAGCTTCCTTCCGTAAAAGGTCGGATTCCACGGATCATTTGGTTGACTGGAAGAAACGGATTCGACAAAATCGCATTCTTCGGTTTCGGGAGTCGGTTTTATGTGCCTGAAATTGAATTGCATGGTAACCTCGGTTCCGACGTTAAGCTCGCTTTTGATTGAAATTGTTCCGCCCATCATGTCTACTAGGTTCTTTGAGATTGACATTCCGAGACCTGTGCCCTGGATACCTGACATGGTTGTCGACTCAACTCGAGTAAACGGATCATATATAGTGTTAAGGAATTCCTTTGTCATGCCCATGCCGGTGTCTTTTATTCTGAATTCATAGGTGCTTCTATTGGCGTCTGAGCCTTCTTTCTCAAGAACGGTTAAGTTAATCGAACCGCCGTTATTAGTGTACTTAATAGAATTTGAAAGCACGTTCAGAAGGACCTGATTCAAATGAAGCTTGTCACAGATGATTCCTGTATTGACAACCTTTGAAGAGTCAACACTGAAGGAAAGCTCTTTTGACGCGATCTCGGTTTGAACAAGACTGCAGAGAGTACTGATAATTTCATCAATGTCTTCATATCCGTCGGTGAGACGGATCTTTCCTGACTCGATGTGACTCATATCAAGAACATCATTGATGAGTGAGAGAAGGTGATCTGATGATTTCTTGATCTTCCCGAGGTAATTGATGACCTTATCGTGGTCATTGAGGTTTATTTTGGCAAGTTCCGTGTAGCCGATTATTGCATTCATGGGAGTCCTGATGTCGTGTGACATGCTGCTTAAGAACGTAGTCTTTGCCCTGCTTGCGGATTCAGCCATAGAAAGAGCTTCCTG